>CAZYSR010000107.1:0-5576 GCA_964649525.1 uncultured Gammaproteobacteria bacterium | reverse complement strand
AACTGAGAGAATCCGGAGTCGAAATTGAACGCGTGGGTTTCGACGTTTCCTCGAATAGATTCGCTCTCTGAGGGTGGCTCACTGAACCGCTGAACTTCACTTTGATGTTTCAGCAAGCTCCGTTTCAGATTTAACTACCTGTTTGACTGGCGGCGGCTCTTTGTGTACGGCATGTGGTGGCCAGAGATCACCAAGATTAAAGCTGATCGCCTCAAATGGCGGCAGCGAAACTGGCGCATCATCGAACAGCTTGTCCATCAATACCCACTCGGTACCACGCAACGTAAAAGCTTCCAGCGAACGGGCATCTGGATCCACCAACCAAAGATAGGCGACACCTTCACGGGCATAGGCCACTCTTTTACCACCAAGGTCAAGCGCTCGGGTTGAAGGCGAAAGCACCTCGCAAACCCAGTCTTGAGATAACGTAAAGTAGGGAGTGGTTGGTAACTCGAGCATTCGCTCACGTCGCCATCCTGCAATATCAGGCACCAGAACATCCTCTCCAAGATGCAATTCAGGCTCATCAAGAATCCACCAGCCACCAGGTCCACCGCGACCTTTGTGATAAGGTGGACCGATGCAAATACCAAGCTCCGAGCTAGCTAAGGCGTGACGAGGGCTTGGTCTCGGATGGGTGTATAGCGTACCGTCGACAATTTCTGCAACCATGTGCGGTGGTGCATTCAGCACATCCTGATAGGTCGCCCGAGTTGAAGTTGGCTCGGAATTGGCAGTCTGCGATTTAATCATTGTGTTTCGCACCTTCAAAGATGTCTCTGCTCAACTTTAATCGAAGTGTGTGGCAGTCAATTATGGCTCTACTATCCAGTTGATTGCACTCAATTGTATAAGTGGCTAGTCAAGCTAATGAATAAAGAAAACTCACTAACTTCAAAAATTGGAACTCACTACAGGCGCTCATACTATGAATATTACGTCTAGGCTTTCTAGAGATGCTGAAATCACTTTTGAAACAAGTGGTAGCAACGCCTGCAAATGAATGCTAGGTATGAGCCTGGTAACTACAGACACTCGCAAGTGATGTATACCAGTTTGTATTGCAGCTTAAGTCAGTGAAATTAATCAATAATGTAATGACTGATGACTTTTCTGCCAGGCGATAGCAAGTGTGCGAACGCTGTGGTAATCTCTTAAAATTTCATCTCATCAGTTTGCTGATTTCAAATCGCAATATATCTAGGGGAAATTAAATGGAATTATCTGGTAGCACGATTGTGCCATATCCAAGGGATGTCGTTTGGCAATCGCTCTATGATGCGGAAACCATGCGTCGCTCAATTTCCGGTTGTATAGAGTTGGAGTGGATATCAGAAAACGAACTCCAGGGAAAAATCAAGAAAAAATTTGGCCCCATAAAAGCCACATTTCCACTCAATTTATCGGTCAGCGATGTGGTGCAATTCGAAAGTTACACCATGCAAGGTTCGTCAAAAGGTGGTTCATTTGGCTATGTTAACGGTGAAGCGAATTTTAAATTGGTCGATATAGACGAAGGCTGTGAATTCTTCTATGAGGCTGAAGTCAAAATGGGTGGTAAACTGGCTCAGATTGGCTCACGGTTGATGAGCAGCGCAGCAAAAAAAATCGTTGGAGATTTTTTCGAGGCTCTTTTGTCAGAAATTGAGTCCCAGAATTCTCCTGAAACTGACGAGGGGAAAGAACAGGATTGAATTCGGTGAGATCAAGCACAACCCTCAAGTTGCTAAGTTTCCCCAATCACCGAATAATTCATTAAAATTGTTTGAAGGAATTCATTTGAATCAAGTACTCGTTTCGTTGCTCAATCGTTCTAGAGTGGATGGTTTGAGTTGGCGATTTAGGTAATCTAAAGAGGAGGTCAGTTTATGACTGTATCAATTTCAATGACGATTAACGGAAGCAGTGTATCAGCCGATGTTGATGCACGGACTCTGTTGGTCGATTTTTTGCGGGTAAATCAGCGATTGACAGGCACGCATGTCGGATGCGACACGAGTCAGTGTGGTGCATGTGTCATCCATGTCAATGGGAAGTCTGTCAAGAGTTGTACGATGCTCGCGGCTCAAGCTAACGGTGCGGATGTCACGACCATTGAAGGCGTTGCCAATGGCAGTGATTTGCACCCGATGCAGGAGGCTTTTCGCGAACATCATGGTTTGCAGTGCGGATTCTGTACGCCCGGCATGATCATGAGTGCATTGGACCTCGTTAGCGTAAATGCTGACCCTTCCGAGCAGGAAGTTCGGGAGTGGCTGGAAGGTAACTTGTGTCGATGCACGGGTTATCACAATATTGTCAAATCGATACAGGCTGGCGCTAAAGCCATGCGGGAGGCATAAAAATGAGTGGTACCGGAATTGGCGCCTCCGTGCGCCGAAAAGAAGACCTGAGATTTGTCCGTGGTGCAGGTAAATACACTGACGATATGAATTTACCGGGTCAGGCTTATGCGTACATTCTACGCTCACCGCATGCTCACGCAGCCATCAACTCGATTGACACATCAGCAGCTGCAAGCAGTGATGGAGTCGTCGCTGTGTATACGTCCGAAGATATGGCTGCGGTTGGCGGCATTCCTTGCGGCTGGCAAGTACACGGTAAAGATGGCAGTCCGATGCATGAACCAAAGCATCCGGCTCTGGCTGAAGGCAAAGTGAGGCATGTGGGAGACCCCGTAGCAGTCGTTATCGCTGAGTCGCGTGACCAGGCCCGAGATGCGGCAGAAAAGATCGATGTTGACTACGATGTGCTCGAAGCCGTCTTGGATATGAATCAGGCCATTACAGATGATTCACCCAATGTTCATGATGATGTAGGCACTAATGTTTGCTACGACTGGGCCTTGGGAGACCCGGATGTGGTCAACGAAGCTTTCTCAAATGCTGCACATGTTGCAAAACTGGACCTCATCAATAATCGCCTGATTCCAAACGCAATAGAGCCGCGCTGCGCTATTGGCGATTTTGACCACGCGTCCGGGCAATACACATTGCACACCACCAGCCAGAATCCTCACGTGATTCGGCTGCTGATGGGTGCTTTCGTTCTGGGTATTCCAGAGCACAAGCTGCGCGTCCATGCCCCGGATGTTGGTGGTGGATTTGGCTCGAAAATTTATCACTATGCGGAAGAAGCGATCGTAACCTGGTCGGCTGCTCAGCTCAACAGACCGGTGAAGTGGACTGCAGATCGAAGTGAGTCCTTCATTTCTGATGCTCATGGGCGAGATCACGTAACTTCGGTCGAACTGGCGCTCGATGAAAACGGTAAATTTCTCGCACTTCGCGAGTCGACCCTTGCCAATATGGGTGCATATTTGTCGACTTTCGCACCGTGTATTCCGACCTACCTGCATGCTACATTGCTGGCGGGACAATATTCGACTCCGTTGGTCTATTGTGAAATCAAGGCGGTGTTTACCAATACTGTACCGGTCGATGCTTATCGTGGCGCAGGACGACCTGAAGCAACTTATTTGCTTGAGCGAATCGTTCAGGTTGCTGCTGATCAGTTGGGATTGGATCCAACGGAAATTCGACGGCGTAACTTCATACAGCCTGACCAGTTTCCATATCAGACACCTGTCGCACTGGTGTACGATACTGGCGACTATGAGTCGAGTCTGAACAAAGCACTTGAGTCCTCGGATTACGCTGGTTTTGCAGCCCGAAAAGAAGTTTCAAAAGCAGCGGGTAAATTGCGGGGAATCGGAGTTTCTTCCTATATTGAAGCTTGCGGAATCGCACCGTCCAATGTTGTTGGTTCACTTGGTGCAAGAGCTGGACTTTATGAAGCAGCAACGATTCGAGTCAATCCAACCGGTTCGATTAGCGTGCTGACAGGGTCGCATTCGCACGGCCAGGGTCATGAAACAACCTTTGCACAGGTGGTTTCTGAAAAGCTTGGAGTTGATATTGACAGCGTCGAAATTGTTCACGGTGACACCGACAAAATTCCATTTGGAATGGGCACTTACGGTTCACGTTCGATCGCAGTGGGCGGTACGGCAATTGTGAACGCACTTGACAAAATCATTGCCAAGGGTAAAAAGATTGCTGCGCACCTGCTCGAAGCGTCCGAATCGGATATCGAGTTTGAAAACGGTAGTTTTGTGGTGCCGGGAACCGACAAAGCGAAGGCTTTTGGTGAAATTGCCCTCACTGCTTACGTTCCTCATCAATATCCATTGGAGGAATTGGAACCCGGGCTTGAAGAAACCGCATTTTACGATCCGAAAAATTTCACATTTCCGGCCGGCACGTACATCTGCGAGGTTGAAGTCGACCCGGAAACTGGTGTAGTGGATATCGCGAGCTTTCATGCAACAGATGATTTTGGAACGGTAATTAATCCGATGATCGTGGAAGGTCAGGTACATGGTGGGCTTGTCCAGGGTATTGGACAGGCTTTGCTGGAATCAGCTGCCTATGATGAAAATGGTCAGTTGCTGTCCGGTTCGTATATGGACTACACCATGCCGCGGGCCTCTGATGTACCTTCATTCTCGGTCGATACGACAGTAACGGTGTGTGGACATAATCCGCTAGGTGTAAAGGGCTGTGGTGAAGCTGGTGCGATCGGGTCGCCGCCAGCGGTAATTAACGCTATTCTGAATGCGCTAGCTGAGGTTGGCGTTACCAACATCGACATGCCTGCGACCCCGCATCGGGTCTGGCAGGCCATTCGAAACGCTCAGACTTCCTGAAAGGAGGAGTAATCATGTATGCATTTGACTACAAAAGTCCATCAAGTCTGAGCGAAGCAGCTGCGATGCTGCAAAGCTCGGATGACGGATTGTTGCTTGCTGGAGGACACACGTTGCTGCCGACTATGAAACAGCGACTTGCCTCGGCGAGTGATTTGATCGATCTTGGCGGGGTCAGCGAACTTAGAGGTATCTCTGTATCTGACGACACCGTTACGGTCGGCGCTATGACTACGCATGCAGAAGTTGCTGCGTCATCTGATGTCAGGGGCGCCATACCGGCGCTGGCAGATCTTGCGGGTGGCATTGGTGACCCGCAGGTTCGAAATGCCGGGACCATTGGTGGTTCTATTGCCAACAGTGACCCATCAGCCGATTATCCGGCTGCTTTAGTGGGTTTGTGTGCGACAGTAAATACGAACTCGAGATCCATTTCAGCTGAAGATTTTTTCACCGGGATGTTTGAAACTGCACTGGAAGAGAATGAAATCATCACATCGGTATCGTTTCATATTCCGAAATGTGCCGCATATTGCAAGTTTCCAAACCCAGCGTCTCGGTATGCGATTGTCGGAGTGATGTTTGCCGATTGCAATCATGGACTGCGAGTTGCGGTAACCGGAGCTGGACCGAGTGTGTTCCGAGTTAGTGCGATGGAGTCCGCATTAGCGCAATCGTGTACCGCTTCCAGTATCGCTGGAATCAGCATCTCAGCCGATGGTCTCAACAGTGATATCCATGCGAGCGCGGAGTATCGGGCGCACCTGGTGACTGTCATGGCGAAACGAGCCGTTGAAAAGGCTTGTGCTTCCTGATAATCGGCCTGGTAAATAACAAACCGTTTAGGCGCTTGAACCTTCTGTGGGTT
>CAZYSR010000106.1:0-4194 GCA_964649525.1 uncultured Gammaproteobacteria bacterium | reverse complement strand
GGAAACGAGCTGGTATCCGGAGGAAATTTTCATGCAGAACCGGTTGCATTTGCTGCTGATCAATGTGCATTGGCAATCACTGAATCAGGTTCCATCGCGGAACGGCGTCTCGCAACACTGGTAGACCCAGCTCTGAACTATGGACTCCCTGCATTCCTTTCTCCCGATCCCGGTCGTAATTCCGGATTTATGGCTGCCGAGGTAACCGCAGCTGCGCTGAAGGCTGAGAACAAGCACAATGCCATGCCGTGTTCAGTGGATTCCTTTCCAACCAGTGCCAATCAGGAAGACCATGTCTCCATGTCTTGTCATGCGGCGCGGCGTCTGCTCGATATGAATGAAAATCTAACTTGGATACTTGCCATTGAATTGCTGGCCGCAACCCAAGCAATTGAATTTAGACGTCCACTCAAATCCAGTGAAACACTGGAAAATGTGATTCAGTTGGTCCGAGACAATATTCCCGCACTGGGAGAAGACAGGTATTTTTCACCAGACCTTGAGGCTGCCTATTCAATCATCAAAAGCCGAAAACTAATCGAATTCGCTGGCAACAACCAGTTGCCAATGTTGTGATGGTCCTAGCAGCTAATATCAAGCAGTATTACTCGAAATTTTTACTACTAGACTCCTGAATTTTGCAATCTGCTGTTCATCCAATTCGATCCACTGGCCTACTTTCAGATTTCGCGGCAGATGAAAGTGTCCATATCGAACTCTCTTCAACCGACTGACCTCACAGCCTAAAGCTTTCCAGGCACGCCTAATTTCTCGATTTTTGCCGCCGACAAGGACTATCCGAAACCATTGATTGCTGCCAGTACGCTCTTCTGGATCAATTGACCTGAATCGCAGAAGATCTTTACCTGATTGTACGCCCTCGCACAAACGCTTCAGACTTTCGTCAGATATTGATCCAAACACGCGGCAAAGATATTCTCTTTCGACTTCACATGAAGGATGCATAAGGGCGTTGACCAATTCGCCATCATTTGAAAACAGCATTAATCCGGTTGTATTGACGTCAAGTCTACCAACTGACAGCCAGCGACCGTTTTCAATGTTGGGTAGGGAGTCGAGTACCCGACGGCGATTGCCAGGATCCTTGTGAGTAGATATCTCTCCCTCAGCCTTGTGATAGACCAGCATCCGAGTTGGTTGATTCAGATCGCTGATGACAATTCGCTTTCCGTGGACATACAGCACCTGGCCAACTTCAACTCGATCTCCAGGCTTTAGGGCTCCCTGACTTGTAGTAATTTGGCCTGCTTCAAGCCATTTTTCAATTTCTCGTCTGGAACCGTATCCGGCTCTTGCTAGATACTTTTGAACGCGTTCATTCACAGAAGAATTGCACAGAATACTTTTCAGGAAGTCAAATTAGTCCTCTGCGTCTAACTCTTCTACCGTCTCTGATTCCTGTGAAGCCTGTCGCTCCAATAGATCTAGCGACGGCAGTTCGTCCAGCGATTCCAGATTGAAATATTCCAGGAATTGGCGGGTTGTGCGAAATAGCGCCGGTCGCCCCGGAACTTCCTTGTGTCCGGCCTGCTCAATCCATTCATTACTCAACAACGTTCTCATTATTTCTGTAGAAACTGAGACACCTCGAATATTTTCAATATCACCGCGGGTAACCGGCTGCCGAAAGGCAATGATCGACAAGGTTTCCATTAGTGCCCGGGAATATCGGCGCGGCCGTATTTCAGACAGTTTGCAGAGCCATTGAGCGTATTCCGGACGGGACTGAAAGCGATATCCATCGCCTAACTTCTTGAGCTCAATTCCCCGTTCATCACAGTCTCTTTGCAACTCCAGAAGCACACGTTCAACAGTCAGATTATCCGGACAATCGTCAACTGGGAATATGCTCTGGATCTGCTTGATTGAAATTGGCACTTCAGAAGTGAGGATTGCAGCTTCAACCACATTTTTGAGTTCTTGAAAACTGATAGACATCATTGATTCAACTGGATATGGATGGGAGACTTTGAAGTAGCTTGTACTGCATAGACGATGTTGGAGTTAATGAGTTCCAGTAAAGCCAAAAACGTGACCACAAGACCTGCTCTTCCCTCAGTTCGGTCAAACAATTGATCGAAACGAAGCGGCCCAGTGTCTTCCAATTTCTTTCTAATATCATCTACACGGTCTTTCACTGAAAACGTTGCTTTATTGAACTGAACTGGTGCACTAAATTCAACAATGCGAAGCACATTCTTGAAGGCCTCGATTAAATCGACCACCTCAATTGATTCAAAAACCACTTGCTTCGGTTTGGGCGGACCCATCGCGTTCGCCACAAATACATCCCTGCCAACTCTAGGACGGGCTTCAAGCAGCATGGCAACTTGTCGAATTCGATCATATTCTTCCAATCGCCTCGCCAGTTCAGCACGCGGGTCTTCTTCCTCCTCGTCATCGCTATCCTCCTCTCTTGGTGGTAATAACAATCTCGATTTAATATGCGCAAGTGTTGCTGCCATCGCCAGATATTCACCCGCAAGTTCCAGGTGTATGATCTGCATGAGATCGATGTATCTTGCATACTGTTCAGCAACTTCTGCAACTGGAATATCCAGTACATTGAATTTGTTTTTTCGAATCAGATACAAAAGAAGATCAAGCGGACCTTCAAATGCCTGCGTGATCACTTCCAGGGCGTTAGCCGGAATGTAAACCTCGCCGGGAATTGGGATGGATTCGATGTTCCCTTCGTGAATCTGCCGAATATTTGGAATGTCGCTGCCCAAGTTTAACGATAACTCCCGGTTCCCACATAGTGACGAACATCTTTCATGGTCTCCTCTGCCACTACACCTGCTCGTTCGCATCCGTCTGCAATGACTTTTGTCAGGTAGGTCTTGTCCTCGATGTACGGGCGAGCACGTTCAATATGCTGTGCCTGTTCATCCAGAATATGTCCAATCAGTGGTTCCTTGCAGTCCAAACAGCCAATTTCCGCCGTTGTGCAGCCATTGCAAACCCATTTTTTCTGTTCTTCATCAGAATAAATTTTGTGCAAATCCCAAACCGGGCATTTTTCCGGGTCCCCTGGATCGTTTCGACGAATTCGCGCTGGATCAGTAGGCATTGATCTGATCAATTTAGTGATTCGATCTGGATCATCACGTAGAAATATTGCATTGTCATATGACTTTGACATTTTCTGCCCATCTGTACCCGGCACCTTCGATGCTTCCGTTACGTAGTGATCAGGTTCGAGCAATATCTGGCGTCCACTTCCTTCAAGGTATCCCGTAAGCCGTTCTCTGTCGCCGCGGGATAGATTTGGCATTGAAGCAAGAAACTCTTTGGCGCTTTGAAGCGCTTCTGGATCTCCGCGCTCGGTATAAGCAATTCTTAATCGACGATACTTGGCCCCGTTTCGTTTACCAAGCTTTGCAATAGCCTTTTCGGCCTTGTCTTCAAATCCTTCCTCTTTCCCAAAAATTGAATTAAATCGTCGGGCTAATTCACGAGTCAGTTCAACGTGAGGAATCTGATCCTGACCCACCGGAACGAGTGATGCGCGATACATCAAAATATCGGCACTTTGCAGTACCGGATAACCTAAAAATCCATGTGTCGATAAATCCTTGTTTTTTAGCTTTTCCTGTTGATCCTTGAAACTAGGCACCCGTTCAAGCCAGCCGAGTGGACTGATCATTGAAAGCAACAGATAAAGCTCAGCGTGTTCCGGCACTTTTGACTGAATAAATATTGTCGCAAGCTCCGGATCAACTCCACTGGCCAGCCAGTCAACAACCATGTCCAAAACATTGTCTCTCATGGCATGCTCTGATACCACATCAAAGTTTGTAGTCAGGGCGTGCCAATCCGCAACAAAATAATAGCAATCATGCACATGCTGCAATTCCACCCAAGGCTTTATCACACCGTGATAGTGTCCCAAATGTAAAGGTCCAGTCGGCCGCATTCCTGATAGTACGCGGCTAGGCTGTCCAGGTGTGTTCATTAGATAACTTCTCCTAAAGTTGAAATGTCGTTACAAATTTTCGTTTACTTCATTCCGATTCGCAACTTGCTGATGAGCACAGGAGGCAAGAAGGTCAACTCCCCTACCCCGACCTGGAATGAAAATATCTGAATCAATTTCGAGTAATGGCTCCAGAACAAACCGGCGCTCGTGCATTCGTGGATGTGGCAATTCGAGTTCCTCGGTGTTACAGG
>CAZYSR010000105.1:0-6461 GCA_964649525.1 uncultured Gammaproteobacteria bacterium | reverse complement strand
CTCTACAGCGATGGGCCGGTTCTGTGATAAGATTGGTTTTCTTACATCCATTGATATGGTGACTGGTTGAGAACTGGGCTTAAAGAAGGATCAGTTCATAACAGGAATCGAGTTCTGAGTCATTACAACAAACTCAATGTGTGAAAAGTTGAAATTGGCAGACTTAATTTTGGTTTCAATCAGAATCATTCAATTCGAACTTTCGGATGCTTTTGGCATTTACAGAATTTTTCAGAACAGATTTAGGCAGAAATAATAGATTTGCATTATAGGTATGAGTACACCTGACATCGAACTTGACAAACTCGATCATCGCTATCACATGCATTCATTCACGCATCTGAGCGAGTTCGAACAGCAACGCTCAGTCGTCATAGAACGAGGTGACGGCGTATTTCTCATGGATGCGGCAGGGAATCGCTATCTGGATGCGATGTCGAGCCTTTGGTGCGCAACGCTTGGTTATAGTGAGACTCGCTTGGCTGACGCGGCTTATGAACAGTTGTCAAAGCTGCCTTACAGTCATACATTTCGTGGCCGAAGTAATGAAAAGCTTATCCAGTTAGCACAGCGACTGATTGAAATCGCACCGGAAGGACTGAGCAAGGTATTTTTTGCTGGGTCAGGTTCAGAGGCTAATGAATCGGCCGTCAAACTGGCATGGTCTTATCACAAATTCAAGGGATATCCAGAAAAAAGGAAAATAATTTCAAGATCGAACGGATATCACGGCTCCACAATATTTGCCACCCGTCTTTCGGGGATGCCGCAAATGTATGAGTACACAAGTGCAGATTTTCCAGAAATCATTTATGCAAAATCTCCCGGCTATTTCTGCAGCGAAGTTCAAGGAGAGAGTGAAGATGAGTTTTCAGGACGACTGGCAGATGATCTGGAGCAGCAGATTCTGTCTGAAGGTCCCGATACAGTTGCTGCCTTTATTGCTGAACCGGTTATGGGTGTTGGGGGTGTCATTGTTCCGCCCAATTCGTATTTTGAGAAAATTCAGACTGTGTTAAACCGATATGGCGTACTTTTTATTGCAGATGAGGTGGTGTGCGGATTTGGTCGAACGGGCAACATGTTTGGATCAACCACTTTCAATATTAAGCCAGACTTACTGACAGTAGCGAAGGGTTTGTCCTCAGCCTATTTTCCGATTTCTGCTGTATTCGTGAAATCTGAAATTTATCAGACTCTAGTTGATGCAACCACTCAAACAGGGGTATTCAGTCACGGTTTCACTTATTCGGGGCATCCTGTCGGCGCCGCAATAGCACTGGAGACCCTCACAATTATCGAAGAGCGGGATATAGTTGACCACGTGAGGAGAGTGGGAGAGATTTTTCAGTACGAAATTCACCAATTGCGTGAATTTGAGAGTATAGAGAATACACGCGGTATCGGATTGATGGCTGGCTTTGATGTGATTCCTAAACGCTCCGACTCTGAAGTTCACGCAGGAAATTTGCTGATGGACATTGCTGAACGCAACCGACTTTTTATTCGGGCCGTCGGCAATACAATCGTACTGGCACCGCCATTGATTATCAGCGCAGATGAAATCAATGAACTGATCAAGCGTCTCAAGTTGTCGATTGACGCGATGCAACGCACATTGGCTTGACTGAAGTTGGAGAACCGAGGAGTCAGGATTGTGTGTTGCAAACTATGGCTCAAAAGCATCGTGAACCCTGACCGAATTTGGCAGCAATTCCTGTCTGATTCGTAGTACGAATTTCAATGCCAGCTATAGAGTGCGACAATATCGAGTAGCTGCCGTATGAATCATTAGTTCTAAGGATAGACAAGTCATAAAATAGTCGTGAGAGGGTGAAACCAGGTCATTAAGTTTGAGGTAATTCAGAAGATGAATGAAGTTCGTTGGGCGACTCGCCCCTATGATGGTTATGCTATTCGAGAGACTTTACAGCCCGATGTAGATTTTCTGGAAGTTGGCCCAGCAACATTGACTGGCGAATATCTACGACGATTCTGGCATCCAGTGGCTATGTCCACCCAGCTTGACCCCGGTAAACCAGTTGCAATAACAATACTTTGTGAAGATCTGGTTGTTTTCAGAGACTTAAGCGGAAGAGTTGGAGTATTGCACAAACACTGTGCGCATCGACGCGCCTCGCTTGAATTTGGTCGAATTGAGGAACACGGGATTCGCTGTTGCTACCATGGCTGGCATTTTGATATTGACGGCACAATTCTTGAAACTCCCGGAGAACCGGCGGAAAGTCAGATTCGTCACCGTATCTGTCAGGGTGCATACCCTGCGAAAGAATTCAAAGGTCTTATATTCTGTTATATGGGACCATCAGAAGAAATGCCGGAATTCCCACATCTCGACTCAATGGAAATTGAAGGGCATGAACTGGTTCCATACTCGATTCACTCTCCAAATAACTGGCTGCAGGAAACGGAAAATGCGATTGACCCATTCCACAGCGTATTTTTACACGGGCGTATCAGCGGACCTCAATTCCCCGGGTTGGAGCACTTTCTGGATTTGCCGGTCGTGAAATATCGAGAACGTGATGGCGGGATTGTTTATGCTCATGCGAGGCGCAGTGGCAGTGATAATCTGGTGCGATTACGATTTCACGATTATCTGTTTCCGAATCTCGCGCAAAATGGCGGCATGTTTCAGGTAATGGACAGTCCAAAAGCCTTTGGCCGTACCAGTTTGACCAAGTGGGTCACTCCGATTGATGACATCAATAGCCGAAAATTCGGCTGGCGGCATTTCAACGATGCTGATGAAGTGCTTCGTCAAGGCAGTCGCGAAAATGTCGGCTGGGAAAAAGTCGATTTTTATGGACAGACTGCACATCGGAGTTATGAAGAAAAGCAGAGTAATCCAGGTGATTGGGAAGCCTGGTCCAGTCAGGGAGCAATGAACGTTCACAAGCGCGAGTATTTGGGAACCACAGATGAGGGTGTTGCTCTATTGCGTTCAAGGCTTCGACGAGACATTCGACGTGTCAGCCAAGGCAAACCCATTAACCGACTAAAACCATCGAACAATGGATTGATCTCAACTTACGGAGGCGATACCGTATTGAGACTAGCCAAGGACTCTGAAAATGACCCAGCGTTTCTCCGCTTGGTGATTGATACAGTAACTGATGCCCATATTAAGGCAGGAGCGCTGGAGGCTGGGGAAAGGGCAGAATTTATTCAGCGTGAAATCAACGCAAAGTTTCCCGACGCGATTTAGTCTTTGCGGTTGATGGAAGTGGCTTCGGAGTAAGTTAATTTTTCTGATGTCAAGTATCCAGGATTTAGAGTTTTAACTGACATAATCGATTCAGGTTAACGGCACTTTGCATCAACTGCCCTGGCCGTTTGGATTCAAATATTTTTACATTCGCAGTCTGAGAGGTATTCATTTTGAGACGACACGAGTCAATGGTCGAGGGCCTATATTGGTGGGGGATTCCAACATTTTTTCGATGTCCAATTGCTAATGACCCGAGCGAATGTGATATAGGCCTCGTTGGAGTGCCGCATTCGACGGGTAATGGTACAACGGAACGAGATCAGCACATGGGACCACGGGCAGTGCGAAATATATCCGCCTTGGGCAGACGTTGTCACAAGCAGTTTCATCTTGACCCGTGGAAAGAGTTCAACATTGCTGATTTGGGCGACGTGCCACTTCCTGAGGGTAACAATAACGAACGCAGTATTGAGGATATTCGTGAGTTTTTCTCCAGAATAGATGCTGCAGGCACCCGACCTGTTTCGATCGGTGGCGACCACTCCATTACAGGTGGTATTCTGCAGGCGATTGCCGGCGAGAATTCAAAAATTACCAATGGTGAGAAAGCAGTACTGCTGCATTTCGATGCACACACGGATGCTTATCACATGCTTGATCATTTTCTAGGTGCAGTGAAATCAGCGGCCCACTGGGCTAGTTATCTGGTGCGAGACGGACACGTCGACCCTCATCATTCTGTTCAAGTTGGCATACGCGGTAATGTGCGTACACTAGACTGGCTTGAACCCAGTTATGATTTGGGCTATGAGATCATTACTATTGAACGCTACGAGGAAATTGGTGCTGAAGCCTGCAAAGAAATCATCAATGAAAGGATTGGTGATCGTCCCGTCTACGTTACATTTGATCTTGACTGCCTGGATCCGACTGTGGCGCCAGGTGTTGCCAACATCGAAGCAGGCATAGAAGGATTTAGAATCAATCAGGTAATGGATCTCATACGCTGTATTCGCGGGAAAAACGTGATTGGAGGCGATGTGGTTTGTCTGATGCCTACCAAAGATCACCCCAACCAAATGACTTCACTAGTGGCAAATTCAATCATGTTTGAGATACTCTGCCTGATTGGAGACAACTTAAGAAACAGTTAGGTTTGGCGCGTTTGCAGTTCACAATCCATTTTTCAAGCTTAATAATTTGTAATTGCGAGAGATCGATTTGAAAAAATCTTCCGCCGACTTGATATCAATCGCCGTAGATAGACCCATTGCGGTTCTATCAATGGTGATGATGATTGTTTTGTTTGGCATTGTCGCATTGCAGAACATTCCAATTCAACTGGCGCCTGATGTAAATCGGCCAGTAATTACTATTACAACATACTGGCCAGGTGCGGCACCCGCTGAAGTTGAGCGGGAAATCATGAACCGGCAGGAGCAGGAATTTGCCGGACTCAAAGGACTCCGCTCTATCACCGGAAATGCGCAGTTAGGACGATCCCGTATTACATTGGAATTTGATGTCGGCACCAATATGCACAACGCTATGCTGTTGGTGTCCAATCGACTTGACAGGGTTTCAGGTTATCCCGACGAAGCCGACTCCCCACAGCTTAAAGTCGCTGGAAGTGAAGACAGGGCGATTGCTTGGTTTTATGTGCATCGCGAACCGGGTAACACGACACCAATTCATCACTATGGCCGTTTTGTTGAGGACGTGATCAAGGAGCGAATTGAGCGGGTTCCAGGTGTTGGAGAAGTTAGCGTATTCGGTGGTAGCGACCCAGAAATTCAAATCATCGTTCATCCCGATGAGTTGGCTCGATTGCAACTGACAGTCGGTGAATTGTTAACAGTACTGCGCAATTCCAATGTGTCCTTGTCTGTAGGCGATGTCGATGAAGGCAAGCGGCGCTACCTAGTTCGATCAGAAGGTGAACTGAACTCGGTTGAGGCAGTTCGAAACATTATTGTTCGATCTACCGCCGATGGGAGCTCGACCCGTTCAGGCAGAATCAGGCTGAGCGACATCGCAACAGTTGAGTTGGCGTACAAGGAGCCAACCGCCATTATTCGGGCGCAAGGTGAACCTGCTATTCCTTTCAACGCTACTCGCGAGGTTGGAGCGAATGTCATTGAAACTATCGAAGGAATTCGGGCAGTTGTAGAAGATCTTCAGAAAAATGCGATGCCAGGCACAGGGCTTCGGCTCCAGATGGTATATGACGAGACGGTTTACATCAATTCCTCAATCCGGCTCGTGCAGCAGAATATTTGGGTGGGTGGTCTGCTTGCGGCCTTGGTCATGTTATTGTTTTTGCGATCGATTCGTGCAACCTTGATGATTTCTATTGCAATTCCCGTTTCGATAGTTGGCGCATTTGTAGCAATGGCAGCATTGGGTCGCTCGATCAATGTCATTTCGCTAGCAGGGCTCGCGTTTGCTGTTGGCTTGGTGGTCGACGCGGCAATTGTGATTCTGGAGAACATATTCCGGATGCGTGAGGCAGGACGACCCGGCCGTGAAGCAGCCATTAAGGGTGCGCAACAGGTGTGGAGTGCAGTTTTGGTTTCCGCATTAACGACCGTCATGGTGTTCATTCCAGTGCTTACAACGAAATTGGAGGTAGGACAGTTGTTTCGCGACATTGCTGTCGCAATTTCTGTCGCTGTTGTTCTTTCGCTGTTGGTATCAATTACGGTTATTCCAGCACTGTCAAACAAACTGCTCGGTTCCATCAAGAGCAATTCCGGTAGCATTGTTCGAATGCGAATACCTGTCGTTGACGATTTGGCAGCCAAATTTACGCAGTTCACACTGTGGCTGACAGAAAATCTCATCCGACGTCGAATGCTCGCATTTTTGTGGGTAGCAATGATTACTGCAACTGCATTAACTCTGGCATTGAAGTATCTGCCATCACTTGAGTATCTTCCTGAAGGAAATAACAATCTTGTCTTCGGCTTAATTGTGCCACCACCTGGCTATAACCTTAATACGATGACTGAAATCGCCGGGAAGATCGAAACAGCAACTCGACCAGAGTGGGTAACTGATCCTAATGAAGCAGTTGACCCAGATGCGCCAGCAAAAATTGCCCGATTTTTCTTCGTTTCAACCCGATCCATGATGTTTGTTGGGGCAGTTTCAAACAACTCCAGTCGGGTTTCAGAATTGATTCCGGTGTTGCAAAAGCCAGTGTTTAGCGAGCCAGGAACTTTCGGAT
>CAZYSR010000104.1:0-1509 GCA_964649525.1 uncultured Gammaproteobacteria bacterium | reverse complement strand
CTCAAACAGATAATACCTGGTGCAAACGATTGGCCGAAATTTATCCGCAATCGATCTGAGCAGTTTGAAGCGAGATTGGTAATGAATGAAATTACAAGCGGAAAATCTGTATTTACCCAAGATTTGCAAGGTTTGTCATTTCCCGTTGCTGTGGCACATGGCGAAGGACAGGCAAAGTTTCAAAATGAGAATGCTTTCCAGAATTTAGTTGGGAGTAGAGATGTCTGTTTCCGGTATGTTGATAACCGAAAAGAGCCGACTCAAGTTTATCCCTACAATCCTAATGGCTCGTACGGTGCGACTGCTGGAGTCACCAATACAGATGGTCGAGTAACAGCAATGATGCCTCATCCAGAGCGGGTTTTTCGTATGGCGCAGTACTCGTGGGTTCCTGAATTTGAATGTGAAGAAAGTCCGTGGATGATGTTCTTTCGAAATGCTAGACGGTGGTTGTCGTAAAGAAAGCAACTGGCCGGATGCTGATAACCAGCAAGAATTGAACTTGTAATTTTTTCTCCCATGCAAGCTGTCAATTGCATCCGATGATGATCAGGAAGCCAAACTAGCGCCGTGCCGGATTGACTGTATCCGGCAGCCCTGCACAGATGATGTCTGCAAATCTGTCCAGCAATCGACGGCGAGGGTAGGTTTTTCGATAAACCAGCGAAACGGATCGAACCGCGGACCCAGTCGCCTCTTTTCTGGTCGCAATTCCGGCGTCAGTTACCCAGGTGCCCGCCAAACTCATCGCGGGTACTAGTGTCACTCCTGACCCAGCGCCTACCATGGAAAGGATCGTGGTAAGACTGGTATGTTTTGTTTTGAAATTTGGATTCGCTTCGATTGCGGTTTCGCAGAATGAAATAACCTGGTCGCGAAAACAGTGCCCATCTTCAAGCACTAAGAACTCTTCAGCGCTGATGGAGTTGACATCAATAGTATCAAGCAAGGCAAGTGGATGCTGATAAGGCACGGCAACCCAGAAGGGCTCATCGTAAAGAAAAATCTCAGCTAGGTTTGAATGCTCTACTTTGGTTGCTAATATTGCGGCGTCAATGTGTCCTTCAAGCAAAGATTTTTCCAGTTCATACGTTTTCGATTCGACCATGTCAAGCTCGAGTTGCGGCAGATTGCGCTTGATGGCCGGGAGCAAATTGGGTGTCAGATATGGCCCGATTGTTGGAATCATGCCGAGTCTGAGTATTCCTGAATAGGGATTGGCTGCTGCTTGCGCACAGGTTTTGATTTCTTCAGCAAGACTGAGAATGGACTTGGCGTAAGCAACAATCTGTTCACCCTCCGGGGTAACCTGCACCCAGCGTCGGTTTCGTTCGAACAGCTTTACATTCAATTCATTTTCAAGTTTGGCAATCTGCCCGCTTAGAGCAGGCTGGCTCACGTAGCAACGCTCCGCGGCTCGGCCAAAATGACCGAGTTCGGCAACCGAGACGATGTATTTCAGATCTCTTAAATTCATTTCAATAAGTAATAGTTATTACAAATATAGAT
>CAZYSR010000103.1:0-13603 GCA_964649525.1 uncultured Gammaproteobacteria bacterium | reverse complement strand
GACGGTCACCTGCGCTGGACTAAACAGCATCGGGTCAATTTCAAAAAAATCGTAGTTGTAGTCTTTGAACACTTGAGCAAAGGGTTTGCCGTAATCTCTGGAATTACAACTCGGCATGGATTCGGCTAACTGACGTGCCGCATCATCGCCACAATCGACTCTCATTGAGACCGACCCTGCAAACAGAATCGTATCATTCGTACGGCCCATAGCCAGCAGATCATCATCTGTTGGAGGCGGCAATGGCGTTGACCCTTCAGCACTTAATATGGTATCCAGATCGAACTTCATTTCATGAGCTTTATGAAGAGCCACCTCAACCACCCTCGCTGCTATCTGAGTTACACCAGCCAAACTACCCGTCGGAGTCAAAATCACTGTCAGACTATCGGGAGAAACTTTGCAATCGTGACTAACTTTGTCCAGTAGTCCACTCGGTGGTAAATCTGACGTTTCAATGACTAAGCAAGTTCGATCAAATTCATCACGGTAGCCTAATTCTTCAAATAGCGGTTCTTTGACCGCCAGTGCACGAGCAGGCCCCGAACCCAAAGCTCGAAACTTTTTTTCAGCGTCATATTTCAGACTCCAACCGGCGTACTGACTGCCCAGACAACTCAACACCGGATGCTCGGTTTCGACATGAACGATATGAAAATTCATATCTGTGAAATCTGACGGAGCGATCGTTACATGTCCCAAATCAGCCATGCAAATTTCAGCAATTCGGCATCCTGCCTCGACGGAGCCTAGAGATTTGAGGCCTGCATCAGTAATTCGACTGCCATTGGCACTCCGACTGACCAGAATCCCCAAATCTGAAGCATCTGCAACCAGTTGATCAACCAAAGGTGCCGACAACTGATTGACGCCAGGCCAGTTGTCCCGTCTATTCTTCATTCCTTAGATTTACCGTAATTTACCAATAATATCAACTATATAATGGTGTCTATCTTCAACAATTTGCCTCGCCGTTTTGGAGCTTTCAGCTGTAGCATACGCAGTACAGACCGGGTCGCCTGGTTCAAATGACTCTCCCGGCGCAGCCCGATCCTGAACCCAGGTCGGCCATTCCCAATCTGAAGGCAAAGTCAATGCATTTGAGGCATAGACGACTGAGTGAGCCGTAAATTCTCCCAAATTTGTGACTGACTTCAAAGTCGGACTTTGATCACAAAATGCAAGACAATGTGCCGCCAGAAATGACTCAGCACCTTCATGTAACTCGAATGTAGCTCCAGGACGCGGATTAACTTCCAATAGCCACCATTTATCATTCTGAATGATGGTATCGAGAGATATTAGGCCTCGAAATTGATAGTGTGCTGCCAGTAAAGCTGCAGCATTTTCTATTGAAATTCTAATATTCGATTCAAGCGAGTGAGCGCTAAGTGTTACAGCTCCGCCATAGATAAACTCACCATTTGAATGTGACTCAGCACACCATTGCTCAGAAA
Source organism: uncultured Gammaproteobacteria bacterium (assembly GCA_964649525.1). GTDB lineage: Bacteria > Pseudomonadota > Gammaproteobacteria > Arenicellales > JAJDZL01 > JAJDZL01. The sequence goes on along the minus strand of CAZYSR010000103.1, from coordinate 12,146 downwards.
ATCCCACGGTTTGAGTTTGCTCGTCAGTACATAGTACAGTTGCTGTTACAATCCGTCCACTCTTGAACTCCTGATAATAAATATCATCGTGGCACTTAATATCGACACCTGTTGCTCGCCCTACCTCATGACCTCCACATCCGCCTGCACTTTTGTAGAGCCAGATGCCTGAATTTACCGGACTATCAAAACGAGTTTGAGGTGCTGGAATTCCCAACTCGCTAACTGTGTTTGAGAATTTTCTGGGGCTCTTGAGTTCGGCCAATACCGAAGCTGGGTTCCCTAATACCTGCCGGCTATCAGCAATTCGCTCAATCTGGCTTGAATTGTGTTCAAATCCGCCAGTGTACACGACCGGAAGTATCCCATTGGGGTCTAACTGTTCGATACACGCAAATAGAGATTCTGATTCAAGTCCGCGTCCATCGTACTTGACAGTGAGCGACTTTACTGACTTTTCCCGGGTATCCAGATCGCTAAACAAATCCAGGGCATAAGCGCCGATCCCAGCCTTATGAGCCGAAGCGACTAAAGAGCGAACCGTCAATCCGATTAGGAGACAATCCTGTACCTCAAGCGTGCCGAACGGCTTCAGTATAGGCATCTGACAGACCCAACACAAGTGAATCCTCTGAAGTGAGCATTGACTTCAACATTTCCAACTGAGTTTTGTACTTGACGCGTCCAATCCCCAAGGCACCAATTGACTTGAAAGAGCCCCACTTGCAGACGACGTCATCTCCATTGTGCATCACCTCGACCCCTTCAATTCCAGTTGGTGGTACCGCATTTACGTCTGCAGCAATCAGCAGGCTACTTGCCTGATCCAAAGCTTCCTGACCTAAAACCTGAATGCCTGCTTTCGCAGTGGTTACGATCACTTGAGCATCAGCGGCTTCTACAATTCTTTCTGAATTTTCGACTGCCCGCCGTGAGTCAATTTCAACGCCAAATCGTGTCACAAAATCACTCACAGCTCCATCATCTGCACTCGCAGTCAATCTGATGAGGCTCACACAAGCACCCCGTTCCTTTGCAAGAACTGCAGTCGACAATCCGACAGGCCCACCTCCGAAGATCTTGAAATTGCTCCCTTTTAGGTTTTCAGAGGCATGTTCATTCAAACACCTTTCTATAACTGCAATCAAAGCAGCTGAAGTCGTGAAAGCACCATTGGGGTCTGCTAACACAGACACTTCAAAAGGAGGTACCATTGCTCCTTTAGCAATTTTCAGCATCTCGGAAGCTCGATTAATATCACCACCTCCGATAAACATTCCGGTTGTTGATGCACTCTTTGGAGGTCGCGAAAAAATTGCATCCTGAACAAAGTCCGCGACACATGATTCACCGACTCCACAGTGTGGAACAATAACCTCGTAACCCGCATCGACAGCCATGTTGACATCAAAGGGACTCACACTGTCAGATGGTGTAATCATATGCATTATCCTGCGCCTTGACATAACTCCTCCTACACTCACTTCAATTCCCGGTCATGGCGTGATGAGCCAGAGCATCCAGATGTTCCACCTCGATCGTCGCTCCAGAATTGCGCGGAGCACGTACTTCAAATCGTACATCACTGCCACGTGACAGGTTCTCCAGATTTGATTTCATTCGAAGGGCGGCTGCTGTGCCGTCAATAACTATGAATCCAGTGGGTCCCCACGAACTTTGACCAATTCCAGCAGCACCATTTCGTTCAGCATAATCCAGAATCTCTGCCACTTGCTGACTCAGAAATCTACCTCCTTGAGCTGGCTTAAAGAAATCTCCAACCTGTTTCTGAATCAACGAGATTCCATTACCAAATGCGGTGATATCTCTAACTTCCAACGCCGGCACGACCTGGTTCAGTAAAACACCCTTCAAATCGGTACTCAGTTTTTCAGAAAAGCCACCTAAGCTTTCGAATGCTTTGACTTCCTTTTCATCATGTATGCCTTGGTAGGTCTCATCAATGATCAGGATAATTCGCCATGCATCTGGAAACTCAATTCGTTTGGAAATTGCTCTTGCGTATCGGGTTTTTACTGCCTGGCAGTCGACCAGAAAACCGCCTTTTGAAAATGCCGCTGTCCCGATACCTGATCGGGCACCTCGACCTAGCAGTCCGGAAATCTCTTCTGGTGAAACATCATGACCATTTAACTGCATACAGACTGTAGCAACCGATAGTGCCATCTGGGTACCTGAACCAAGTCCGATATGCTCTGGAATACTTTGACTTGTTTTTATGTAAATTGGCTGTTTCAGCGCTAAAGCCGCTCTTACAGTATTCATATATTTCGCAGCTTTGTGCAGAGCGATTCCCGAAGCTTTCCACTTAGGATAGTGGTGCGCTTCCAGCACAGTGGCTGGCTGGTCAATTGCCAATCCCAGAGCGCCATGAGTCTTAGCTGACTGCCCTTCAAGTCCAACAAACCCTAGGTGCAATCTCGCTGGTGCGGTAATCTTAATACTCTTCATCGATAATATTGTTGGCCTTAATCGGGTTTGAGTTGCATTATAAATTGAGGCATAACGCGGCAGTAATTTCACAATGCCAGTTCCTTGAGCGATGCGTTAACCTAAGGAACGATTGTGATATCTATCTGATTTTATGTTCTAAACTTAATTCGGAAAGTTCCACTACACGAAACATGCTCAGTCAATTGATCTATCTACTGATTTCAGTCTGCAGAACGCCGGCGCATTGCAGTAAATCATGACTGATCAGAACATGTACAGGTTCCATGATGTCGTGTGTCCTTTTTGCGGGCTGCTCTGCGATGACTTAAGCCTACAAAGTGAAGGCAATTCAATTCAAATCGATTCATCGGACTGCCCGTTAGCGAAAGCAAGTTTTCTTAAAGCGAGTGCACGCACTACCCTGAAACCCCGGGTCAACGGAGAGTTCGTAGACCGAATGACGGCTATTCAGACTGCAGTAAATTTAATCTCGAACGCAAAACTACCTCTAATCACAGGGTTGATGACTGATGTGGCTGGAACGAGAAATGCATTGAATCTGGCTGAGTACTTACACGCCACAATTGATCAATATTCAAATCGCGCTTTTGGAATCAACGCAGGCTACATTCAGACCAATGGTGGGTACTTCACCACTCTTTCTGAAACGCGAAACAGAGCTGATATGCTGGTGCTGATTGGCTCACAAATTCTAAAAAATTTTCCACGTCTAATAGAGATTCTTGATTTCTTAAAACCAGACAATTCTCGGTTCAAGAGACCTCGAAAGATTGCCATCATTGGGGAGCCATGTGAGGAATTTGCGACGATTCTGGAACAGATTGATGTTAGTGCTAGCATCGAATGTGATATGCAGCAAGCAGGACATGTCATGTCAGTCATTCAGAACCACAAGGAAAAAAGAAAGGATCGTGCCCCAATCACTCACGGTTTCCAAAATTCTGCAATTAAATTGTTTGCCCAGGACCTTGAGCAGTCGAACTACACTGTTTTTGTCTGGGCAGCAGAAGAATTTTCATTTCCGTTAGGTGACCTGGTAGTAGACTCTATCTTTCGGTTGATTGATGTAATCAACCAGTCGCGGCGAGCAGCCGGTCTGACGCTGACAAATACCCCTTCAACCACCACTGCCAACGCCGTTTCGACTTGGAGATACGGTAAGCCGTTGCCGCTTAGTTTCAGAAGTGGCACTCCGGAACATCATCCAGATTACTACACCTGGAATTCGATTATCAATCGCGGAGACACCGATCTTGTCATTTGGATCGGAGGATTGGATCAATCTGTTGAAATACCGGATTTCTCCATGCAAAAGATTTTGCTTTCCAATAAAGATTTGGAAGATGCGGATGTTTTTATTCCGATAGCGATACCTGGGCTCGATCATGATGCACACCTTTTTCGAACCGATTTGACATTTGCACACTATCTTAAAAGTCTTCACATGAACGACGGTTATTCTGGTGCTGAAACGCTAGAAGAGATCTACTCGCAAATCAAATGCTGACAGTAATTAAAGGCGGCACAATCTACGACCCAGCCAATGGAGTCGACGGAGAGGTTCGAGACCTCTATATCGATAATGATCGACTAGTGTCCTGCCCTGCAACCGATCAGCACATTGATCATGTCATTGATGCGCACGGCATGATTGTCATGGCAGGTGGCATTGACATTCACTCTCATATCGGTGGTGGAAAAGCGAACATCGCGCGAATGATGATGACTGACTACTCTGAACCTGAGCGTTTGAATGAACTTGATGCTGATCATTCAGAATGTAAACATGCTGTACCATCAACCCTTATCACCGGTAAAGAATATGCCAGACTTGGATACACGCTGTGCTTTGAGCCTGCGGTTGTGCCATCAAATGCCCGTCAGGCACATCTGGAAATGGCGGATACCCCACTCCTTGATACTGGTGGTTATTTGGTGTTGGGAAATGATGACTATTTTTTGAAACTGCTGGCAGAAAAAGCTGAGTCACAAAAGTTGCGCGACTACGTCGCATGGATGTTAAATGCGACTCAATGCATTGCGATCAAAGCAGTCAATCCCGGTGGAATCAGTGCTTTCAAATTCAATCAGCGAAAGCTAGACGTGGATGAACCCCATTCGCACTTTGGCATCACTCCTGGACAAATTGTGCGTTCCCTGACCACGGCAATTTCGGATATTGGATTGTCACATCCTTTGCATACCCATTGCAGCAATCTGGGAATTCCTGGAAATTTTGAGTCAACATTAAGCACAATCAATGCCGCTGATGGCAAACCGATTCATCTGGCGCATGTCCAGTTTCACAGCTACGGTACTCAAGGCAAGCGGAAATTTTCCTCTGCAGCGTTGGAAATTGCCCGGGCGGTAAACAGCGACCCTAGTATCTCGATTGATGTCGGACACGTAATGTTTGGACAAACGGTAACAATATCTGCCGATACGATGGCACAATTCAAGACAAAAAATTTGGCATCACCCAACAAATCCACGTTTATGGATATTGAGTGTGAAGCAGGGTGTGGTGTCGTCCCGTTCAAATATCGGTCCAAGAATTTTGTCAATGCTCTGCAGTGGGCAATCGGACTTGAGCTATTTCTAACAATTGACAATCCGTGGCAGGTATTCCTTACTACCGATCATCCGAATGGAGCATCCTTTACAACCTATCCACACCTTATTCGATTACTGATGGATCGAAGCTTTCGAAACGACATGCTGTCAACAATTCATCGTGGTGCGGTGGAAATGAGCGCAATCAAAGATATTACGCGCGAATACTCGCTGTATGAGATTGCTGTATTAACACGTGCCGGTCCTGCTCGGTCACTTGGACTGAATGACCGTGGACATCTTGGAGCAGGTGCCGTTGCTGACGTTGTTCTATATCGCCCTGCTGAAAACTGGGATACCGTTTTTCGGCATCCGGTTCTCGTTATCAAGAGCGGTCAATCCGTTGTCAGGGATGGTGAAATCATCCATATGCCAAGAGGACGTACCCTTCGTCAAGGCGTCGATTTCGATTCAGGAATTGAAAAGGAATTAAAACCACACTTTGAGATGTCCAGAACCACACGATTGAGCAATTTCAAAATCAGCGACGATGAAATGGCCAATGCGATCGGATCAGATGTCGTTTACTATTAGTTAGGTATGAGTCATCCCAACCTCACACTCAATGGCATATTGATTCGGAAATCTTTTGCTGAGGCATTTCCGATGAAAGCGACTCGTATCGTGGTAACCGCGCGAAACAAAGTTTGGTTGAACCATGCCGTCAACTCGGTTACTGGGTTTGCGACATCGGTCATTGCCTGTAAGGTTGAAGCAGGGGTTGAGCAATGGCTGAAACCTTCACAAACTCCAGATGGACGTGAAGGCGCTGCAATTTTGTTCTTTGCAATATCGGGCGATCAATTGGAGGCCCAAATAAGAGACAGAGTCGGTCAATGTCTTTTGACTTCACCAACTAGTGCGGTATATTCTGGCATGGATGAAGGTAAACCAGTTGCTTTGGGAAAGGCCATTCGGTACTTTGGTGACGGTTATCAGATCTCCAAAAAACTCGGAAACAAGCGGTACTGGCGTATTCCTGTTATGGATGGCGAGTTTGTCTGCGAAGATGTGACTCACCGAATCGATTCAATTGGTGGTGGAAATTTCCTGATTGTCGCAAAAAACATTGATAGCGCACTGAGTGCAGCAGAATCTGCCGTTGCAGCAATCGATAAAGTCGCCAATACGATTACACCTTTTCCTGGTGGTGTGGTACGTTCGGGCTCCAAAGTTGGTTCAAAATACCGCGGACTCATTGCATCAACAAACGATGCTTACTGCCCGACGCTTCGAGGACTGGTACCAACAAATTTGCCAGACGGTGCGAATGCTGTATTGGAAATCGTCATTGATGGGTTAAATGAATCCGCCGTCGGTAATGCGATGCGCGAAGGGATTATTGCTGCCTGTTCGGGAGAATGGACCAAAGGAATATTGGAGATTACCGCTTCAAACTTTGGCGGTAAACTCGGACCCTATCACTTTCATCTGCACTCCTTGATTGACTGCGCTTAATCTTTAATTTGAAGTTGATTTGAAACGACTGGTCTGTTGGCAAATAGTAATAAATGAGTTCTGTAAAACCACTAACTTTCACTCGCAAGGAAGAACTGGACTTTCCTGTTGATATGAGATTCTTGAAAAGAATTGTCGATTCGAGAATGTCAACTAAACAGGCTGCGCAGTTATTGATGTCAAGTCGAGCCGATACGTTACGGATTGGAGACATATTCAAAGTTTCTGGAAAGGATCACCAGAACATTGTGATCGAAAACTCAAATGCCAGGTTAGAAGGAATCGGTACGGGTTGGAAAAGCGGAACGATTAAGGTAATTGGCAACACCGGTTCGTTTACAGCACAATCACTGCGAGGAGGATGTGTTCACGTTGAAGGTTCGGTTGGTGATTTTTCAGGTTGTGGCATCAATGGTGGTCAACTAGTGATTGACGCAGACGCTGGAAACGGGCTTGGAGCGAGCTTACCCGGTAAAAAAATTGGCCTGAATGAGGGCCGAATTGTTGTTAAAGGCAACGCCGGGTCTCGATTGGGCAATCGGATGAGACGAGGTGTTATCGTAGTCTACGGCGATGTTGGAGTTGGTGCCTGCTCCAGTATGATAAGTGGAACTGTACTGTTATTTGGCGGTCAGGCAAACCTGCCTGGTACCCATATGCGGCGCGGTACAATCATTTGCGCATCCGAACCGAGCTTATCAGCCGATTCATTCTTCGAACAGGTATGTAAGGACAGCACATTTTGGAATATCTTTTGTTCATACATGGAAGGTCGTAACGAAAGTATCAATCAATTCCTTCTCTCCCATTTTCCTCGAAAACGCTTTGTCGGCGATCTCAAAATGTACGGGTTGGGCGAGATTTTCGTTATTTGAGCAAGTAATCTAACCGTCTGTGAAGTCAACTATCTACAGTGTTGTTTTGTAGAGGTCGAATCCCCGACACTGGTATGGCTTGATCCACCATCTCACTGAGCTTCAGCTACGCAATGAGTTCAGCGAGCAGCGTCAGTTCGGCGCACGAGATCAGATTGTGTGTACTGTCGGAAGTGTTGTAAGGTGGAGTGTCCTCGACCCTTGTATCCACTAAAGAGATTTGCAGTGGTCACCCAGCATGTAAAACTGGATTTTTGGTTAACTTTTTATTTTTGCAGAGCTATTTTTACAAATCCTAATTGCGGATCGGCAAATCTTCTCAATCGAAAATTTGAAATTGTAAATAAGATAACTATATATCTATTAACAATGCTTTCATATCAGAATTGCTATCGTTAAACTACTTTTTTAATATTTCACAATAGTGTCTCAGACTTTTATATTGTCGCAATGAACCGCAAACGCCAAAATGTGTTGAATTGTTGCCAAAAAAACAAATTGATCCTTTGCAGAATTAATCTGAAGAGCACAACTGTGAAGATTGTTCATTTGCTGCTCTTCATAATTGTCGGGCTATCGGGGACCATACTCGCAAGCGAAACACCGTCGGTCAAGTCACTGACCGTCACCAATCCTTCACACCTGCTTTTTGTCGGAAACAGTTACCTGTACTACAACGACAGTCTTCACGACCATCTGCGGCGAATGGTAATTTCTGCGGGACTGCACGACCGTGATAACACCAAATTTAAATCCGCCACGATTAATGGCGCAAGACTTAACCATCACGATGTGGCAAATTACCTTAATCCCGGTCAACTAGGAGTTGGCGAACCGTTTCAGGTGGTGATTCTGCAAGGACATAGTACTGCGGTACTGACCGAGGATAACCGCACACAATTTGAAAATGCTGTCGAACAGCATACGATATCCATCCGGAACCGAGATGGCGAAGTAGCACTATACATGACTCCAGCTTACGTGTTTCCCCACAAGCTTCAAAGAAACGACCTGATACGAGAAATCGAATCACTATATACAGACATGGGGAACAAAGTTGAAGGTTTGGTTATTCCAGTGGGTCTCGCATTCGAGGAGTCATATCGCCGTCGCCCAGATCTACAATTACACAACGAGTACGACGGTTCACATCCATCTTTACTCGGTACCTACCTAGGTGCAGCCACTGTGTTTGCGAGTTTGTTCAGTCAGTCTCCGGTTGGCAACGAGTACGATATTTTTGGTACGATCGATGCCGAAACGAAGCTGTTTCTTCAACAAGTAGCGCATGATACTGTCAAGAATTTCTACCAGCAATCTGATTGAAAAATCAACAAGGGTAGATAACCTTATAGGACTACCGTGAATGAAGCAGCCGGTAACTGAATCGATAACTCGCTTGCCAGTTTCCGGCAGTAACTTATGGACCTGAGCTTCGCGCAACCGCCCTCTACAATTGCGCCATTGGGTACATTCGCACAACTGCCTCGTTAGTAGGCTGCACGTATAATTTCCACGAACACAAGCATACTTGAATCACTTGACCGTATCATTGTCGAATCGTCACTAACCAAATTGCACACGAATGATTGATCATCACCTTGCCTACTATGTCAAGTGTGTCGGCGTGATAGTTTTGAGGTAGCTCGAAACATAAAATGGTGCTCTGTTCGACATTTTGACTTGACGTAGCTTATCCACTTCAGGTTAGATACCCTCATCAGTACGATTCAAAAACGAATCGTCAAAAATTTAGAAAAAACCAACAAATTCAATGGTTACCCAGATAAAGATCAGCAGAATCAAACATAGCCGAATATCAGAAATCGATTTCAAAAATCTACAATTTGGATCCCAATTCAGCGACCATATGTTTGCCATGGAGTACATCGATGGTCAATGGCAGAATCATAGAATTGAGCCATTTGGATTGATTGAAGTTCATCCGGTATCCGCCTCACTTCACTATGGTCAGACAATATTCGAAGGAATGAAGGCATACCGCGGAGTAGACGGTAAACTCCGGCTTTTTCGTCCGGATATGAATCACAAGCGACTGACCGACTCATGCATCAGAATGTGCATACCACCGGTCGAATTAGAAACATTTCTGAGTGCTATCGAGGAGTTGGTTCGAGTTGATCATCAATGGGTACCACCCTATGAAGGTCAAGCGCTTTACGTTCGGCCCGTACTTTTCGCCGATGAAGGTAGCCTGGATGTTCGACCTGCAAATCGATACCGCTTTCTGATCATCACCTCTCCGGTGCGCGGATACTTTGGTGCGGGCTCACCTGCAGTCGCACTCAAAGCTGAGGAAAAGTACACCCGCGCGATTCAAGGCGGTACTGGATCTGCCAAAGTTGGAGGAAACTACGCCGCAACCTTTCTAGCCTCAATTCAAGGACGAGATGAGGGCTACGCCCAGATTTTGTGGTTAGACGGAGTTGAGCACCGATACATCGAAGAGGTGGGTCAGATGAACATCTGCTTCGTCCTTGACGGAAAACTGGTTACCCCACCGTTGAGAGGTACTATCTTGCCAGGCGTTACTCGAGACAGTGTGATTCAGTTGACGCGCGACATGGGTATTGAGTGCGAAGAAAGAATGATTGATATCAATGAAGTGATTGACGGAATCAAAAACCAAACACTCCAGGAAGCATTTGGTTGTGGGACAGCAGTTGTGGTCAATGCTGTTGGCAGCATCGGCTATCGCGGCCAGCAGTATGAAATTGGAAATGGCGAGATCGGGCCACTCAGTCAAAAACTGTACAAGTTAATCTTGGGAATTCAGCGAGGCGAGGTTGAAGATACACATAACTGGACGAGAGAAGTCGCTATCTCTTAATCAGGACTATTCGCAGACAACACCGTCACCATCAGCATCTCGCATGAACGGATATGCGGGATGGTCTCTGTAAACAGGTGCAATGCCGTGTCGCAAAGCTTCCTTGCAAGTGATACGACCGTTTTTGTTATCATCCCACGCCGCTAGGGGATCTGACGTTGATTGCTGTAGCGTGGGTTGAGTAGGCGGTACTTCGCTCGAATCGGAACATTCAAGCACTATCATTTCAAATGAGTCGCAACGAGACAAGATGGCCTGCAGAGCCGCAGCCTCACGTTGGTCAACACTTAAGCCATACTTTCGCTTGACTGAAATAACTCGACCTGCAAACCAGCACTGATTCAAGTCCGGCACCCACTCTGCGGCATCGTGATGAGACTTCTGATTTCGATTGACATACGGACTTGCGAGAGTGAGGTTTTGCAGGTCGGAAGCAAACTTCTTTCGAATAGCTAGGCTAGCCGCACACAAACCGCTGTCATGCGCTTCACTCCGGGCAACAATGTGCTCAATGTCAGTTTCGTAACGGCTTGCAAAACATCTCCCCGTATAAGGGCTATAAATCTTCCCAATCAGACGAATAATTTCGGGTTCTACAGCTTGAGGATAACTGTAATCCTTGGAGTTATAGGGTGAGCATCGATTTTCTGGCTCCACATTGAGTCCCTGCCAGGTGTCTGCAGATACGCGACCGACAATCAAAGAGAGTAACAGACACAGGCAAAGACTGAACATACTGCTTGAGTTCAGCAATTTGCTCTGATTGTTCAAGACTTGAATCAATATGGTACGAAAATATTCAATTGAAGAACGTTATTGCTGAAGATTTTTTAACGTTCCCTGCCCGCTTTGAATTCACCCCAGCGTGTAACAATTTCGGCTCCAATCGTACAGAATGGTTCAGGTGGCAATTTAACTGGCCTGGCAAGTTTAAGGACATGATCGACTGAACTTGATCGATGCCCACAGATGAATTCGGCAACCAATTTCCCGTGTAGTGTACCCTGCACCGAACCGAGACCATTTTGACAACAAGCAGAATAAAGTCCTGTATCGAGTTCACCAAACACAGGTACGGCATTTCGGCTAAGACACAGTAAACCACCCCAACTGTATTCCATGTTCACGTTAGCTAGGTTAGGAAATCTCCGCTTAAAGGATCGAATGTGAGATCGCTTTGCTCTGTCCAGTCGTGAAATCGGTACGGTTCTCTTTGGCGCCCAACTGATTCCGTTTCTCATCACAATCCGATCTCCCCCTGCCCCGGATATTCGGCGTACAGTCGAACCCAAGGAATCTGCAGGAGTAAATCCCCACGCTGGCTCTCCGCTCAGTGTTTTGATCTCGTCGCTGGTCAACTCCCTTGTTATCGAAGCGTACAGATAAATGTGCATCAAACGATGGCGAAAAAAACCAAAACTCTCTATGTGGCCATTCACTGCCAAAACTACGATTTTCGCCTCAACAGCACCTTCTGGTGTCTTTAACTTCCAAGCGTTTCCAACTTTATTCAGGCTTAAGATCGGAGATTTTTCGAAGATTTGAACCTCACTTTGACTGACACCCTTCGCGATACCGCGAACATACAGTCCCGGTTTTATCAGACCGTTGCCTGGGGTTGCAAGCCCACCAAGATAGTAACGTGACCCGCAAATCTCATACATCTGTTTTGCGTCAAGAATTTCACATGGCTCGTTCAACTTCGACAGATGCGCAGCATAATCTGAATTGTGTTTGAGCCCGGATTCAGTAGCGGCTGCGTTTATTTTTCCGGCAATACTAAAAGCTTCTTCAGTCAGATGGAATTCCTCAGCGGCTTCTTGGGCAAACTGAATGGCTTCGCGATTCAGTGCTGTTTGCTGTCGATCAATTTC
>CAZYSR010000102.1:0-3326 GCA_964649525.1 uncultured Gammaproteobacteria bacterium | reverse complement strand
TCATGCATAGCATAACCGAATGGAGCGACCATTGACCAAACAACCCACAATCTTAGACACCGACCCCGGCGTGGATGACGCACTGGCCATCATGCTCGCCCTGGGATCCCCCGAACTCAATGTAATGGGCATCTGCACAGTAAGCGGCAACGTCCCGCTCAAAACCGGCACGCGCAACGCACAGGGACTATTGCAACTATTGGAACGCACAGAAATACCCGTCTTCGCAGGTGCGGACCGGCCCTTAAAACGCGACCCCGTATTTGCCACCGAAGTCCATGGCGAAAGCGGCATGGGACAAGCCGTATTGCCAGAACCCGCCCTGGACGTGCGTGGCAATGCGGTTGACTTCCTGTTGCAAACCCTATCTGACCAACCGGGCGAAATCACAATAATAGCCGTCGGACCCCTGACAAATCTGGCACTGGCTGAACAGCGCCAGCCGGGCATACTCCAAAAAACCAAACAGGTAATAGTCATGGGCGGCGCCATTGCAGAAACCGGCAACTCAACACCCGTAGCAGAATTCAACTTTTACGCCGACCCCCACGCTGCACAAATAGTCGTACATTCGGGCGCGACACTCCTGATCGTACCATTAGACGCAACGCGTCAGGTCGTATTATCCGAAACGGATATCGAAAACCAGATCGCCCCCCTGAAAACAGTCGCATCTCAATTCGTCGTCGATGCCGTACAGAACGTATTCGCACTCTATCGACAACTCGGACGCAAGCCAATCGTGTACCTGCACGACCCACTCGCCGTAGGCGCGGCCATCGCACCCGAACTCCTCCGATCAGAAACCTTGTACATCGACATAGAAACAACGGGCGACCTCACCATGGGCCAGATCGTCACAGACCGCCGCGGCCTGCCCCCACCCTATCGTCTTGGAGACCCCGTCAACTGCGCGATGCACGTCAATGCCGAAGCGTTTTTGTCTCTGTTCTTCACCCGAGTTTTTTGAATTATTTACAAATATGAGAAATCAATACTGTGAACAATTTTCGTAACTTGTTGTTTTATTTGAATTTACAAATCTCATTGTTAAATTTATAACCTATTGATTTTTCAAGACTTAGGGAAATTACATGTTCCAAATTAGGCCGAAATCGTAAAAAGTGTTCACCATATTGAGAAATCTGAGTATATTTATTTAGACCTTCTTCTCTCTTCTATGCATTCCAAAGGGGCGTGAAATGGATAGAAAATACTGGACTTTGCTGGCATTAGGTGCTGCCGAAGGCAAAGCTCTTACACCAGTGCAGTTGCAAAAAACGTTGTTTCTATTAGGGCAAACTTTTCCTGAAATGGAAGATTTCTACGATTTTGTGCCTTATAACTACGGACCTTTTGATGCTAGCATATATGAGGATGCGAAAATTTTAGCTCAGGAGGGACTGGTAAATATCGACACTCCCAATGGGCGCAGGTGGTACGTGTACTCCTGCACAAGTGCCGGGTTGAGTTATGCTGATCAAATTGTTGAAGATATTCCTCAAGAAATTTGGCGATTTTTGATAAAAATTGTGGATTGGATATTTCCGCTCTCGTTTTCTCAGATTGTTTCAGCAGTTTATAGGGCTTATCCACAAATGAAAGTGAATAGTGTTTTTGAAGGGTAAAAGATGACTGCTATCGTAGGGATGCTTTGCAATGATGGGGTGGTTATAGGGGCAGATAGCTCATCAACCTTTAGTACTGGACGGGAGCATACGATTGAGCAACCATCTGAAAAAATCAGTATTATAGATAATAGTATTATCATAGCAGGGACAGGACAAGTTGGTCTTGACCAACGATTCACAGAAGTCGTTTCTGATGCGTGGAGCAAAAAGCAATTCCAAGGCACACCAATGCAGATTGCCAAGGTATTGTCTGCAAATGGCATAAATGACTTTGCTTCGACTCAAGCTCCTAAGGAAGCGTACGGAGCCCTCGTGGCGTATCCTTTAAAAAAGAAACCCTGTTTGTGCGAATTTGCGCTATCTGATTTTCAACCTGAAATGAAAACTGCGGATAGAATTTGGTATTGCTCTATGGGGAGTGGGCAAAATATTACGGATCCATTTTTGGCCTTTATGAGAAGTGTCTTCTGGACAGACGGGAGACAACCAAATGTTCGTGAAGGTGTTTTTGCAACTGCTTGGGCACTGGAACATGTTGTTGATTGTAATCCCGGTGGCGTAGATGGTCCTATAAGCATTGCAGTCTTGGAACGCAACCGAAATAATTTGGTAGCTCGGCGTATTCGAGATGAGGAACTAGATGAGATCAGGGAACACATAGATGAAGCCAAAACCCGTTTGCGGGATTTTATAGTAGATTTTCAGTTAGATGAAGTGCCCGAAATACCAAAACCCGATGATTGACCTATCATTTAAGAATTGTAAAAGCCCCGATTCATTTTTTGAACCGGGGCTTTTGTCATGTTCTTTAGAGGATTGTACAATAGTGCAAAAAGATTTTTCTGTTGAGGAGTTTAGTGCTGTTCATCCTGTTGCTAAAAAGAATAAATTTGCAACTGTGCAACATCAATTAAATAGGAGATTTCGATATGAATAGGTTTTTTGTATTGACTATTTTAGCTTACTTAACTCTTGAATGTTTCTCGGCGGTCTCGGCGTCAGAGAAAGACCAAAATGTTTCTGTACCTGGAGAAATAGACCTTGTTGGTATATGGAAATTTCAGGATACGGATTTTCATGTATTCGCAGTGAATAGAATGAAAGATATTTTTATTGCTGATGGTATAGATTCCACTCAAGCAGAGACATTGGGTAATATTACGTCTGGTGTGTTTCAAGATTTGTTTAAGAGTATGTTTGAAAAAATGGAGATACGCTTGTTTGAGGATAATACATGGCTTGATAAATTTGGAGATCGAGGAAATTGGCATGTTGATGGTAATAATCTTGTCCGGATAAATGAAGATGGTTTTGTTGTGAAATCTGAATTTTTGCTGGATGGTGATAACTTAACTCTTAAAATTTCAGGGTCACAGATTTTGAATTCAACTATGCATTTAAATGAGGGCGAAGTAGATAAAGAGATGTTAAATAGAATTTTTAAAGAGACGGATGTAATAAGAATATTTTTGACTTCTGGTTTGGGTCCTGAAGATGAGGATATTTTTGATCTCAAAAAAGGTATGAGTATTTCGGAAATACGTGATTTGGGATTTGATGATTTAACAGAACAGAGTGATTTTTTTTATATGCAATTTAACCCTAAAATGCCAGTTGGTGCGACAAGTGCAGGTTTTATTGTTACGCCTTCTGGTGGACTTCTTAAGATATTGTTTGCCTTTATAGTAAAAGAAG
>CAZYSR010000101.1:0-3538 GCA_964649525.1 uncultured Gammaproteobacteria bacterium | reverse complement strand
TGCAGCTTCATAGCGTAGCGAACGGCGCAATCGACTTGCTGACTTTGGCACGATGAAACTGTGCAGGTGAGTTAAAAAAGTTGGCTTTCGGCTGATTCTTCAGCGGCATCTGGTTGCTGAGATGCTTCAGGATTCAGACTGACGTGAGCAATATCTAGTAACGGCTGAGTTCCAGCAATAAATGTCTCCTGGAGTGCATTAGAGCTATCTTCAGGTACAGCTTCTCCAGTATTTACATCGATAAACTGTGTGACAATGTTGTCCGGAGGCTCAAGAGGCGATTCCGGCACATTCTCCAACGCCGTTTTCATGTAGTCTATCCAGATCGGAAGTGCCAATCCGGAACCATGTTCATTCCGACCCAAATCAGCTGGCTTATCGAATCCGACCCAGACAGTAGTGGCAATATCCGCGTTGAATCCGGAAAACCACGCATCTTCAAAATCATTGGTGGTGCCGGTTTTTCCGGCAAGATCTGCACGATTGAGCGACAGGGCCCGGCGTCCGGTTCCTTCCCGAACTACACCGCGTAAAAGATCGGTCATGATGTAGGCATTAGCGCTGGAAATTACCCTTTCGGCGCGCTTGACAGGAGTTTGAGAAAGTGACTCCAAATTCTCGTTTTCAGAATCCAATTGAATAAGACAACCGCTACAAACCTCTGTGGTCTTGCCGCGCAATACAACCATGTCATGCTGGTCTTTAACAATATCAATAAAGTAAGGTTCAACGACATGACCGCCATTGGCAAACACTGCAAAGCCAGTAACTACATTCAACGGAGTTTCCTCCGCTGAACCCAGTGCGAGAGAAAATCCACTTGGAAGCGAAGTTCGATCAAATCCAAATTTTGTAATGTGATTGATGGTTGTATCTATACCCAAACCTCGTATCAGTCGAACCGAAACCAGATTCAACGATCTTGCAAGCGCTTCCCGTAAGCGTGTTTCCCCTGTGAACTTGCCACTATAGTTTTGCGGTCGCCACAATATTTCAGATTGCTGATCTTCGACTACAATTGGAGCACCACTGATTAAGCTTGCTGAAGTAAACCCGTTGTCAATTGCAGCAGAGTACACAAAAGGCTTAATTGAGGATCCCATCAGACGCTTGCCCTGAGTCGCGCGATTGAACTTATCCAAGTAGTAGTCGAAGCCACCCACCATCGCCAAAACGGCACCATTTTTAGGATCAATTGAGATAATCGCACCGTTCACGTCGGGAATTTGCACCAACGTCCAGCCAGTGTCTTCAACCAGCCGTGCGAACACAATATCGCCGAGATCAAGTACATCAGTCGGAGTTTGAGGTTTTGGACCAAGCTGGCGAGCGGACTGATAGCGCCTCGCCCACTGCATATTCTCCCATGGAATGGTAATCATCTCGGAGGACTTGTTTACTGCAGTTACACGGTCCTCGTGCACCTCTTTAATGATTACGGGAATTATGTCTTGGCTCGGTTCAATGTGTCGCAGTACGTCGTAGATTTGGTCTGCTGTTTCCAGCTGATCAAGATCCCAGTTACGAATTGGACCGCGAAAGCCGTGACGTCGGTCGTACTGAATTAATCCCTCTCGTAGACTCTGACTAGCCGCCAGTTGATTTGAGGAAATAATTGTCGAATAGACGCTATACCCGTCTTCGTAGGCCGCCTCACCGAAACGATCAAACATCTCTCTTCTAATCTGTTCTGCAACATATGGTGCTTTCAATTCCACTTCAGAAATGTGCAGTTCCGCTGTCAGTGGTGATTCGACTAAGTCACTGTATTCGGTCAGGGAAAGGAATCCCAAATCTCGCATGCGACCGAGTATGTAATCGCGTCTTACTTTCGCATCTTTCGGGTTGCTTAACGGATTGACACTAGATGGTGCCTTCGGCAATGCTGCAAGCATCGCATACTGAGGAATTTCAAGTTCAACAAGCGGCTTGCCATAATAGACATTTGCTGCCGCGCCGAATCCGTAAGCACGGTGTCCAAGAAATATTTTGTTTAGATACAGCTCCAGAATTTCATCTTTGGTCAGGTACTGTTCCAACCGTAGAGCAAGTAGAGCCTCCCGTGCCTTACGAAGATAGGTTCTCTCTTTAGTCAGGTAGTAATTCCGAGCAACCTGCATGGTAATCGTGCTGGCGCCTTGTGCTCTGCTGCCGGAAACGAAGTTGGCGTACATTGCGCGCAACACACCGCGATAGTCAACACCAGCATGCTGATAGTAACGATCATCTTCCGCAGCAAGCACTGCAGCAATCAGTGCCGGCGGTGTGTCGGCAATCTTGATGGGAATTCGCCGTTGGTCACCAAATTCTCCGAGTAAAAGCCCATCGTTCGAATAGATGCGAAGCGGAACCTTGAGCTGCAGAGTCTTGATTGTCTCAATGTCTGGCAAACCAGGCACTAGCAACATTACCACAATGACAACCACAGCTAGTGCCATCATGAAGAGATTGCTGATCGTGCTCAAAGCAACAGAAAGAACTCTGGCTGCACCATGCCTTTTGTGCGCTTTGACGAACATCTACCTTACTCCGTTAAATTTGCCAACGTTCTGACATGAATAATACTACGAAGTCCCGGATCTTTATCGATACGGATTTTAAATTTTGGCAAGAACTAATGTTTAATACCCTACAAAAACAGGATCAATGCGCCTAAATTCGCGAATTGTTAACACTGTGCTCTTCAGACTATCGGTGTCAGTTCTTCTTTATACGAAATTGCGAGTGACAAGCACGACAGCCTTCTTCACCCATTTGCTTAACTGCTGCCGAAATTTGAGCTTCATCTTTAGACGAGAATGCAGCTTCCAAGTCCTTTCCAAGATCGACCAACCGCTCCGAAGCGGAAGTAAAGTCATCCCATTTTTCCCAGATGATTGGCTTCGCCTGGCTCTCTTTGTTGTGATTCAATCCGGTATCTGGCGGAAAGTGTGATGGAAGTTCTGGGGCCAGTTCGATGATCCTAACCGCTTTTTGGCTTAAATCCGCTAAATCTCCCTCACCCCGTTTCACAAAATTTCCAAACGCCTTCATAATGTCGCCTAGTTCATTCATGTAAACATGCCGTTTTTCGTAAACCGGACCACCGCCATGAGCGTACGCTGAACTACTCACAGCTAGAGAAATTGAAGCGACCAATACTGCAAAAATAAGCGATTTGATCTCTGAAGAGCTGTAAACAAACATAGATACTGTCCATTGATCAGTAAATGACCCGCTAATCGATATTATGTCTCACTCTGAACTGCCATTGGCACCGCTTCGATTAACGAAATACGACGTAATAATTCAGTAAAGGTTCTAAAAGATCTGATTTAAATGGCTGCAGCCTTTCAGGTATTTGCTCGCAAATGGATTCACTTGAACACTGTACTTTGCTTAATGAATAAAATGGCTGGAAACATGTGCTGCAATCCGACTCTTATTGATCAGTTCGGCTCACTTGATACATCTACATTGAAACTTCTACCGCTGTGAGTGATAAATCTCATTTGGAACAAAGAATCGCGTCCTATCGACTATCGGACCCGATGATCAT
>CAZYSR010000100.1:0-1756 GCA_964649525.1 uncultured Gammaproteobacteria bacterium | reverse complement strand
GGAGATCAACTCTCGGTATCTTTCCGGATCCGTAGATTTCAGATAATCTAAAAGTTTTCGACGACGATTCACCATTCGAAGCAACCCTTGCCTTGAGTGATGATCGTGTTTGTGTTCCTTGAAATGTTCAGTTAATCCCCGAATTCTTTCTGTCAGTAAAGCAACCTGAACCTCGGGCGATCCAGTATCACTGTCACTGCGTCGGAACTCGTTGACTATATTCGCTTTTTCTGCAACAGATAATGCCATGTGAATGTACTCAATAAAAGAAATACGAAAAGGGAATGGGAAAACGCAAGGTGGGCAAGCTGAATCTGCATATCATACTTCAGTTCAAACACCTGATGCGTGAAATAGACGCTTTGGTGCGACTCTACCGTCACCGAGTGAAGTTCCAATACCCAAGAACCCCACTGTGTGTTCATACAAACGTACCAAACCGTCGGGTGGAAGATTTCCAGCTCGAACGGTTTGACCTCTGCACAAGTAATAAGCAGCGTCGAAACTCAAATCAATTTTTGGCAAATGGGAAAGTGTTTCATCACCCGGTATGATCAGTCTGCGTCGCTCCTCCAAATGCTCAATCCGCTCTATCTGATCCAAGCTTCTGCTATCTTCAATTCTCAATTGACCAACTCCAAGTCTGCGTAGGGATACAACGTGTCCACCGCAACCTAGTTGTTCACCAATTTCTTCAGCCAAAACTCTCACATAAAATCCTCGCGAGCTGTTGAGTATGATTTCAAACTCGGGGGGCGAAAATTCCAGCAACTCAATTCTGTAGATTTTGACCTTACGCGCAGACCGTTCAACCTCAATTCCCTGGCGAGCCAGTTTGTACAAGGGTTCGCCATTTTTTTTGACCGCTGAATACATTGGCGGTACCTGATCAGACTCACCAACAAAACTCTTCAGAACACGTTTCAGCTGGCGTTCGGTCACTGTGACCGGGCGTTCAGCAATCACCTGCCCATCACGATCCCCAGTGTCTGTTGATTCACCCAGTCTAATTCGAGTTCGATAACATTTGTCCGCATCCAGAAAAAAACCTGCGACTTTTGTTGCTGGACCTAAGCAAATGGGCAACAATCCTGTTGCAAGCGGATCTAAACTGCCGGTGTGCCCCGCTTTGCGAATCCGCAGTAAGGACTTGACTCGATGCAGCGCTGCATTGGACGATATTCCTCCTGGTTTATCAAGCAATAGAACCCCACTCACCTGAGAGTTACTTTTTGTCTGCTTAGTATTCACTGTGCTTTTTTGCTCAACTTTGTCGTCTCATCAATCAGCTGCAGCACTCGGGCACTGCGCGATGGTAAATCGTCGACAAAGAATCGAAGTGCAGGTGTGTACTTTAATTCCAAGTGATCGCTCAAGCAGTGGCGTATGTACGATTTTGCACGATTCAGATGATCTACGCTCGCCTGAAGCACATCCCTTGATTCGGTACTCGTCAAAAACACCCTGGCATGTTTCATATCCTTTGACAATTCCACTTCAGTAATTGTGGTTCGAGAAATTCGCGGGTCGGAAATGCTAGTTTGAAGAACTTGACTGAGTGCCTGATGCACTACTGACCCTACCTTCCTAGTACGATTGGAACTAGAATCAGATTGAATTGGATTCAAGTGAACTGAGGTCATGTCTTGAGTGAAACGCAGTTGATTTGTAAAACGAATTTTCCGCTTGAAACAGAAGTCAGACAGCTTCTCGGGCTTCGTACACTTCAAGCATATCGTCGATATGGATATCGTGA
>CAZYSR010000099.1:0-7041 GCA_964649525.1 uncultured Gammaproteobacteria bacterium | reverse complement strand
TAAGAATCGGGGTCAAAAAATTTCAGACTAGCTGATAGGGATTGTCTCGTAATCCTGTCAGTGAATTTGATGCTTCGGCATTCGAGACCGTCATACTCAGGACTGTTTACTCGGACAGGGTATGACCGTACTAATGGGTAGACTAAGCATGTAGTCGCCAGCGCGCAGAGGGCTCACGGACGCGGGTTCAATTCCCGCCACCTCCACCAACACCATCTAGTCAAACCTCTTCAGTATCTTTTTCGGGGGTGTGCTCTTGAAAAGGGTAATTGCGTTGACCGAGCATTGGGTGGTGAATTAGGGCTATCCGATATCACGCCAAATTGCCTTGAGTGCAATCAGATCTGCGAAATATCTGAGAACTTCGCTCGATTGCGCAACGTTTTTCTCCACAACATAATCTTCAAGTATTCGGTGAGTGCTATTCTTGACACGGTATCCGAGTAATTGAGCGAATGAAGATGTAGGGTATAGTCTGAATGTCGATGAAATTCGCATGAAAATAACACGAGATTAGTGTATAGTATATTCGTGTAATTAAATTCGAGAAGAAATAATGAAGAACATAACGCTTAGTGCAGATGCTGAATTAATCGAAAAAGCGCGACAACGTGCAACAACTGAGCATACGACTTTGAATGCGCAATTCCGAGTGTGGTTGGAAAATTATGTACAGCGCGAACAGAAAAGTGAGCGAACTATTGAAACGATCCGCGAACTGCAAGCTAGTATTTTTTCTGGTGGCCGTAAATTCTCTCGAGATGAAATGAATGAACGATAAGTACTTTATTGATTCAAATGTATTCATATACGTATTTGATGAAACTGATAGTAAAAAACGCACACGATCTGTTGATTTGATTCAATCGGCAGTGCGAGAAGGAATTGGGTACATCAGTTATCAGGTCGTCCAGGAGACAATCAATGTAATTACGAGAAAGTTAGGCGCTACAGCAGCACAGACGCATCAATTTCTTGAAGATGTGTTAGTTCCTTTATGGTCCGTTAATCCGACAGATAGACTCTATCGCTTTGGGCTTGAAATTATGCGGCGTTACGGATTTTCGTTTTACGATAGTCTAATAGTGGCCGCTGCACTTGAATCCAAGTGTAGAATCCTTTACAGCGAAGACTTGCAAGACGGTCAAATTATCGAAAAACTTACGATCGTTAATCCATTTAATTAGTCATAAATTCAGATTCGAAATGAGTCAAGCAAATTTACTTGAATCGGAGTTTAAGCGACGGTGCGGATTCTTACCATCCAAGTCCACCAGAGGTAATAATTCGCACCATTATCCGTACTTACGAAATCGGTTAGTGGTGCGTTTACTCTTAAGGCATTTAGCATTCAGGTGACAGGGTATTTCACTCCAGATGTTGCGTGCCGTCTGCGACCATGTGAAGCACGCGGCGGCACGGTGCTGGAAGGATATCCGACCGACACGTCTCGGAAGCAATACCCGCTGGACCGGCTTCGTTAATACCTTCCGCGATGCAGGCTTCGAAGAAGTCGTACGTCGTTCAGAAACTCGCCCGATCATGCGCAAGGCAATAAACTGAGTACTGCCTGTTGTTTCCCACTTCAAATTTTGCAAGCAACATTTAATCCGAAAAATAACACTTTACATATTCACTGGATTTTGCAAGCCGGACGGTGACATCGCCGACCTTGATCGGAACAGGTTTGGTGGGTGTTGTAGTTTTTATAGTCAGAAAATGTATCACATCAAAGTTAAAAGATGCCAGTCCTGACCCGCAAATAAATGTTATCGTTGATCCCCCGGGTTGAATTGAATTAGTTTGGGATAGTCCTGGGAGCTCGACGGCACCGAGAAGTGCAGTTAGTTGGGTGCCATCCTTCCTGAATTTGTTGCTCATCGGTAAGTACTAACGAAGAGTTGAAGGGTTGTGCCGTATTGAATTTTATTCACCCCATATATATTCATAAAGAACCTAATATCGTAGTTATTTGAATATAATTGGGGAGCAATGACTTCACTGAAACAATTTGCTGATGATTTGCTTGCGAACGGAAAATCCTATTTCGTTCGTGATGAAGCATTGGTACAACTTGAGTTGAGCTCCAAAGCCTTCACCGCTGCGTCCAACCGACTAAAAAAGAAAAATCAGTTAGCCTCTCCTTTTCGTGGGTTCTATCTAATTTTACGTCCGGAGGATAGATTCGCTGGTGCACCTGATCCAAATTGCTGGATTGATCCATTAATGCAATATTTGAAGCTCGACTATCGGATTACATTGTTGACAGCCGCGGCTCTACACGGTTCATCCCACCAGGCAGCGATGGTGTTTCAGGTTGCTGTTCCGAAACAGTTGCGAAACATAGCAATCGGTTGCCACAACATCCAATTTGTGTATCAGAATCCTGCTAACTTTAAAACCACCAATCAGGCAAATTGGCTTTTCCCCTCGAAAAGTCTGTCCGGATTTGCCAAGGCTGGGGGTGTGGAGTTAACTTTGTTGGATTGTGCACGATATTATCGTAAGGCAGGTGGACTCAATAGTCTAGCGCAAATCGCAAAAGATATTGGGTATAAAGCCAGGCCGAGGAAATTGGCAAGAATAGCTATTTTGTATGAGAATTCTACAGTTCGAAGACTCGGATATTTACTGGACTACGTCGGTCATGAGCGTCAAGCCAAAGCGTTAGTACCTTTCGTAAAAAGGGCCAAATCGCTGAAACCGCTTAATCCATCCGTTCTACCAGTTCATGCTGTATTCTCCGCAAAATGCGAAGTAAATCGAACATGGATGCTTTTGATCAATGAAGTTATAGAGATCGACTATTGATTCCATTGAATTACATTCAAGAGTGGCGCAATCATGCACCTTGGTCTAACCTGGCGCAGGTGGAACAGGACCTTATTATTTCACGAGCAATTTATGATTTGTTCAACTGCACTCGTTTACAGGGAAAAGTTGCGTTTCGAGGTGGAACGGCAATCCACAAATTACTTTTGCAACCGCCTTTGCGATACTCCGAAGACATTGACTTGGTGCAGATGCAAGCCGAACCGATTGGTCAAACGATTGATGCTGTAAGAGACTCTTTGAAATGGTTGGGTCGGTGCAGAACAAGACAATCTGAACGCTCAACGCGCTTGCAGTTTATGTTTATCCCCGAGACTTTTCCTGACACTACACGAAACCTAAAATTCGAAATCAACACACGAGAGCAAAATAATCTGTACAAGATCAAAAAATATCCATTCTGGATAAACTGCACTTGGTATGAAGCGAACACAGAAATTCATTCTTATGAGCCCGCTGAATTGTTTGGAACCAAACTACGGGCACTACTGCAGCGAAACAAAAATCGCGACCTGTTTGATTTGCATCAAGGAATTAAGCACTGCTCGCTAGACTTTGAGAAGACTGTTTTATGCTTGGAACATTACTTGAAGATGGACAATCAAACTATTTCTCGTGCTGAGGCAGAGCAACGCATGCTCAAAAAGCTGTATGGAAATTTAACGGACGATGTTACACCAATGCTGCCTTACGGAGTTCATTTTGACATTGATATTGCAGTGGATGCGTTCAATTTGGTTTGGAGAGAACTCATTACACGTATCAGTGATGAGCCGTGGAAAGTGTCCGATAAGGTGATTGATGAACTGCGAAACAGCAAGTTTTCCCAATCTACTTGCAAGTTAAGAATGCCCTCAAATTTGAATGCTTTTTGGGATCAGCCATGATTTGAATTTGTGTGCTGGTTTGAACACATTGCGAGCACGTCCACGGCTGGTACATACCTGTGACAAGAACCCAATTTCTCTCGACCCCTGATATGCACAATGGACTCATTGAGGCACAGGGAATCGGAAATTAAATCTCGAATATTCTCCAGGAAGAGGTAAGTGATGCCTTTATATCAGTCAATGATTCAGAACCCCGTTCCATGGCCTAATGGCGCTAAGTGTGCTTGCTGTATTACATTTGATATGGATGCTGACAGTTTGATTCATCTTGATCATCCGAAGGACGGGTACCGTCGTGTATCGGCAATTTCATCACAACAGTATGGGCCTCACATTGCTGTTCCAAGAATCGTTGAAACTTACAGATTGTTGGGTATTCGACAAACATTTTTTATACCAGGTTGGTGTATGGAAACCTATCCACAAGCGGTCGATACCATTCTGGAAGGTGGAAATGAAATTGGGCATCATGGATACATGCATGAAAACCCTGTTCCTCAAAGTCAGGATGAACAAGCTATGTGGATGGATCGTGCCATTACCGTTATTGAAAAAATGACAGGTAAGAGGCCGCGGGGGTGGAGAGCCCCACTATACAATTTCTCGAATCATTCGGCTGATCTGCTGATTGAGCGCGGTTTTTGCTACGATGCATCACTAATGGGGGACGATGTACCGTACATTCTTGAAACAGATAAAGGCAATTTGGTTGAGTTGCCATCGCACTGGGGACTTGATGATTGGCCACAGTGGGTACAGTCAATGGACCTTGACTATATGATGCCGATTCGCTCACCTCGCGCTGGTTGGGAAATTTTCGAGCAGGAGTTTGAGGCAGCCTATAAGTATGGTGGATTGTGGGTACCCGTATGCCACCCGTTTGTTACAGGACGTCTATCGCGATGGAATACTGTTACACAGTTTTTGGAACGTGTTCTAGATCGAGCAGATGTGTGGTTTGCACCAATGGAAGAAATAGCTGCTCATATCGAAAGCGTTGTTGCTGAAGGTACATTCAATGCGCGCCGAGTTAAGATGCCACCATACGATTCAGCGGTTGAATTCTAAATCAGAATATTGACGAACTTTTGTGGTGGTGGTATCAGCTTAATCTAATTCAGCGGTAGTATTCGATTGCCGTCGCCAATTTCAATCACTTACGAAATAAATGATTAGTTAATCAAATTATTGCAATCGAATACAAACAAACTACGCCATAAAAATATACACAGTTATTGAAATACTTCAAAATTTACTTTTGCAAATGATACGTCATTGCCAAATGGATACAGTGTTTGAGATCCTCCTTGGGAAGTTGAGTGTTGGGGTCCAATACAATTGCTCTGTTTTTAGAAAATTTGAACTTTTCATGATCATGAAATATTTCTCGAAAAGTTTCTACTAGACTAGTTCGGCAATGAAAAAAAACAGCTATTTTTTCTGATTCAAATTCACCAATTCTTACTGTAGTGCCGGACTTTGTTGATTCTGTTAGATAGCTAGGCTGTCCCCAACGTAGTCTTTCTGAAATCGGACCAACTTCGACTACCTCACGTGAAACTTCAAATATGATCTCTCGAACTTCCATAAGACGTTGTCGCTTACTGTGTGAGTAAGAATTGAAAACATCTTTAACTGCGTCATCTTGAAAGTGTTCCATAGTAAATTTACTGACCTGGTAGGGTGGTTGAAACAACGGGGATATTCATAGATATATGTGTTCTTTCTAGCAGCACCATCTTAGAATTCTGCAGAGCAAGTCCCGCACTATTAATCCTTGGTATTTCATATTCTGGCTGACCAACTCAGAACCAGTGTATGATTGCAGGAAGGTTTTCGATTGGTCTTAGCAAAATCCCCCACTTGTAAAGTTCTCTGGAATTGTAATTCATAAGAAACTGGTGACTAGATGCCGTCGACGAGCCGGACGTGTCGCCCTTGGCTGTGCAGGGGGCCTAAAGCCGAGGCTCTGCTTTGCGACATATTTGGCGACCATGTCCACTAGAGGTAAGAATCCGCACCTTTTCCAGTGCCAATAAAAGTCAATCAAATCGAAATCCACAATCTCACGTTTCTGAAACGATGAATCAGCCACAAGTCTCTTGACACTCGAAAGATCTGCTTGAGGGGGAACAATCGGCTTCATCAGCATAATCACCATCAATAGACTGAAATTGGCTTTCTATTTGGTAAAGTAGCAAGTGAAGTGATGATTCGGTCTATAGGATTCATTGGATTTGAGATGATTGACTCTGTCGGAGAATAAAGTCTGCTACACCAAGCATCGGAACAAGGCTCCAACGAAAATGCCTCATCGACCCTTTATTTTTTGCATCATTGTAGTTTTCAATTAAAATGTTCCGACAGTTCGGATTCAATCCGCCTGCCCCATACCTAGAAGAGAGATATCACTTGTATGTTGATGAACAATCCATTTAATGAAATTGCGGCAACGATTCCACTGGCAGCCATGAAAACTTTTGTTGTCGTTATGATCATTCTGGTTATAGCTGGAACCATTTTTGACGTAATCCATAAAAAAAGTGCAAAGTATTTCTTCGAAAACATGAAGAAATCGAAATCTGACAGTACTCGCGAAGTTGGAGGGAGCGAAAAGTTTAAAATCGTTTGTGCAACGGCAGCCCATGATGTTCTTGCATCCGGTGAATTCTGTAATCCCCGCCGTCGTATTGCTCACCTTCTGACTATGTATGGTTTCGTAGTGTTTATTGTTACAACCGGCATCATGATATTTTTCTTCAGCGAAGCTGCGTCCAGCACACCTGGCATATTTCCACTGCTATGGCACCTAGGTGCGCTTCTGGTCTGTGTTGGGGGTTATTGGTTTTGGTTTTTCATTCGGGCGGACGTGGCAGCAGAAGGTCATTCTCCATTTCGATTCATACCGGCCGATCTGTTCGTGGTGTCGCTCTTAGCGTGCACGACTTTCGCATTGATTTGGTCATTCTTTCAGAACATGGGAGCTAGTTTTTTAGCCTGGTTGTTTTTTCTTCTGTTTGTCGTAGCCACGCTTATCCTGTTTGGTGGTGTTCCATGGTCCAAATTCGCACACATGTTCTTTAAACCGGCCGCCGCTTACCAAAATCGCGTGGCTGATGCCGATGGCTCGCGAACTAATCTACCACCTCCAGCAGATGCTCCGGCCAAGTTTGGTCTCGGTATCAAAAGAGAGTTACCGCGTCATTACTGAACGTGCCCGATTTTCATTTTTGCAACTGGTGAAGTTGCATCAAATCAACAATTTACAATAATCTAGTTTGAGTTAATTATTTACTATGCCAACTTTTGTATACATGAC
>CAZYSR010000098.1:0-2632 GCA_964649525.1 uncultured Gammaproteobacteria bacterium | reverse complement strand
GTCCTGAAGGTATTCAACCCCGCGGGCCTGATCGTTGTTAATGATCAGCCGCGTTGCATGTACTCCGGATAGCAAATGTAGATTTGGTCTTGACAGAATGGAGTGCAGCAGTTTTGCAGTTCCGGAGCGAAAACCCCCGCCAATATTCGCATCGAATGCACTGACTCCTTCTTGCTCCGCTCCGTTGTAGTCGTCTACTATGCGATATCCAGCCTGTTCTCCTGCTTTCAGATATGCCAGTTCAATCGGGTGGAGATTTGACATATGTTCAACTGCTACCGGTCCGTTTCCGCCCCGGAATTCTGATGGTCCCGAGGAGTAGGTTTCCATACTTTTGAAATATGGAAGAACATCGTCATAGGACCATCCTTTCGCGCCTTCTCGCACCCAATTGTCGTAGTCCTGTCGATGCCCGCGGACAAACACCATGCCATTCAGTGAGGACGATCCACCGATCACTTTACCGCGTGGTTGAAACAGTTTGCGATTGTTCATGTAGGGCTCGGGGTCGGTTTCAAAGCTCCAGTTTCGTGGACCACCGAGAAAATTCTGACGAGCAGCTGCCGGCATGCGAATTGTCCAATGATGTTCTGCTGATCCGGCTTCAAGTAGCAGAATACGGACCGACGGATCTTCAGACAGACGATAACTAAGCAGACCTCCAGCAGAACCAGAACCAATCACGATATAGTCATACTGATTCTTGTTTGTGGCGTTCATCAGACACGGGAGATTGATGGATCAAGAGAAAATCTTCAAACGACGATTCACAGACAGCAGGGGACAGAATATTGGCAAAGGATGATCCTAGCCGCTCAAACCAAAAACAGCGCAACTATCAGAATGAAAATTCTGTTCTGGGCGCTCTATGGGTTTGAATGACACAATGCGAATTCAGTCCCCATAGTGAATCATTGATGCGTTTTTGTTATCTTCGTTAATATCGTCAATTGCGGTTTCAATATCTGCAATAGCGCGCTTCAAATGTTCAGTGATGGTTTGTCGATCATCAGTGTAGGGAATGGTCTCAATCAACTGATGCAGTTTGCCGACTGACAGCCACGCCTTGTGCCGCGCCCACTCCGCAAACAGAACGTGGTGTGGGTCGACCAGAGTCAAATCTGAAAATCGGCACACATCTTCTACTTGCGAATTCAGCGGTACGTAACCATTAACCAGTGTAATTCTTTCGGCTCGCTGCGTCAGTCGAGTAGCCCGATGAACAACCATATTGCCATGCAACACAATGGCATATCCAGCACCTGGAAAATCGGGGCTGACAGCCCGGTCTTCCGGTATGGGTATGCCTTTATCTGAAAATTCCTGTGCTTCGTCTCGAGTACCCAGAAAGTACTGAAAATCGCCGCCCTGAAATTCTGTGGGGTCGGAAAGCATCAGTACGTAGTCAAGTCCAAGCGTATCGTAGTGCCACTTGTCAACTGCACGATCCAGATCATCCGGTGCGAAATTCAAGTGTCCCAGATGCAGTGGCATGGTATGCGGTGCAATGGGTGTTTCGAATATTTCACTCAAAAAACCAGTCACTTCACGGCTCATGCAGAAGTCGCGCAAAAATTCAGACTGGTAGGTTCCACCACGAACCATGTTCTCAATTCGTTCGCAATTGACTGCATACTTTCTGAGTGAACGGGCAACATCAAGCATGACTTCGACCCCTTCATCTGACAAGAGTCTGACGGCACTGGAGACGGCGAAGTCGGTTGAACAATTTTTGATCTGATCGGGTCCATAGCCTAGATCGTTCAGGCGTAATACTGATTCCGGCGGCTCCAACTGAAGGTGTCGGTCAGGATCAAATTTAACGGGCTCACCGTGGTAGTGGTAACCATCTGGCGAGCGGTCTGGAAACGGTAGTGGTGAATTCAAACTTTGCATACTTTTTGGCCTGACAATCGAAAGCGTTCTAGTGTTGATATTGCGAAATTTTAATCTGACTTAGTCAACTACAAAATCAATTTAAGCGTACCAACTCCGATGCGAAAACAACATCGTTAAATTGTCAATCTCTTTGCCGGTCATTGCGATCCTTGCGGGTGAAATAAAATGTGTGCGTTCAATTCATCCGAAACTCTGTATTTCACAGCGTGCTCCAAATCAATAACCTCGCCGGTACGAGAGGCGAACGCTTGCTGTTCAAGAATCTTTCGTTTGCTGTAAACGGAGGTGAATTGCTATTGATCAAGGGGCGAAACGGTGCTGGCAAAACCAGTCTGCTGCGTTTGATTTGTGGGCTTGGCACACCCGAAACTGGTGAAATCTTGTGGGATGGCGAATCAATCGCCAACATTCGTTCTGAGTACTTTCGTTCGCTGGTTTTTGTCGGTCACGACAACGGTGTGAATCTTGACCTGACCGTTCAGGAAAACCTGAATTTTCATCAGGCACTTAAAGGAAATTCTTCTGCACATTCAATCCCTGAAGTTCTGGATCGGTTGGGTATCTCCCGATATCTGAAAGTGCCCTGCCGGTTTTTGTCAGCTGGGCAGAAAAGACGCGTCGCTTTGGGTAGGCTCGCAATTTCAGATGCCATGTTATGGCTGCTTGACGAGCCATTTACTTCGTTGGATGATCGGGCACTTGATGCAGTGAAAAATCTAATCATAGAGCATCT
>CAZYSR010000097.1:0-2651 GCA_964649525.1 uncultured Gammaproteobacteria bacterium | reverse complement strand
CATCCTTTAGTCTGCAAATATAGAGAAGCGGTAAAACACACGGCAACATGATGCCAGGCTGGAAGTAAACCAGTTTTATAGTTTTTTGATTGCAGCCCTCTGTAACCTGAATTTGCCTCATTAACATCTCTATCAATCGAGTTGCTCTTCTGTCAATACGAGAGCCTGATGCTTGAATGTCAGGAAATTCTTCAAATACAGCAGATCGAGTGTTTCCAATGTTCCCGTACGGGTAATTTGACAATTAAATGTCTAAATTTGCTATCAATATTTACCGTACAGGAACCATAGAAAATCATAGTTGCAGGATGGAAGCACTCAGTTAACATACCACACAAACGAAGTATCCGGATAAAGATTACACAATACGTCTGCATTATGACGAACACTACAATCTGAGTTTCAGATTGCCAAAAGCAGTCACAAGTCAAATGCCAGTGCTACAATATGTACAACATCTTGACGGGGTGCCCATGAGGGCTGAGAAATAGGAGTTCACCAACCCGTTGAACCTGATCCAGTTAATGCTGGCGTAGGGAATCAGGATGCATTCAGATTCTGCTTACCGATCATTCTCTTTCCCTCGCTGCAATGAATTGCAACCAACCGCGAGCGGAGTTTGATGACTGAAATTGAAGAAATCAGAGAAGAATTGGAATCCATCCAATCCTTCGTTGAAGTTTTCCACGCAAAACCCAGAGTACACTGCATCATCAACGAAGTTGCAGTAACCATCGCAGCAAACGCATTGCTTGCTGTTGGTGCACAGCCTTCGATGACCAATGACCCCTTTGAAGTGACTGAATTCACTGAGTCAGCAAATGCGCTCAGTATCAATCTCGGCATGCTTAACAACGAAAGGCGACGGTCCATCCGAATCGCTGCAAAGTGCGCCAACACCAAATCAATTCCATGGGTACTGGATGCCACCCTCATAGAGCGTTCCAATCTTCGCCTGGATTTTTGCGAAGAACTAATGGAACACCATCCAGCGGTAATCCGTGGAAATCATGCTGAAATAAATGCACTTTGTCAACACCTGGGTAAAGACAAATCTGAATTATGTGGTTCATACAACACTGTCCTGATTACCACAGGGGAAATTGATTGGGTGGATTCAGCCCGAAGGAGTTGTCAACTGAAAAAACTCGGACACCCTTGGATGAGTCAGGTTTCGGGGATGGGTTGTACACTGTCAGTTTTGGTGGCGGCAATGCTGACTGTATATAAGGACCCGTTCAGTGCAGCACTAAAAACCTTGTATCTTTACGGGATTTTTGGTGAAAGGGCAGCCAAAATGGCCAAAGGTCCAGGGACATTTTTCGCTACTTTCCTGGATTGCTTGAGTAATTTAAAACTCGAAACCGACGCAAGTCCAATAGAGGCTGATGCCCCCGGAATATTCGATGCGGGAGATTGATCCATCTCTATATCTGGTTATCAATCCGGAACAGTGTCGACACCAAAGTCCAGTCGATATTGCAAGAAACGCGGTCGCCGGTGGTGTGTCAACGGTTCAGATCAGAACCAAAGTAATGTGTGATCAAAGCTACACTGAACTCGCTACACAAGTTAATCAGGCACTTCGTCCCTTTCATGTGCCAGTGTTTGTAAACGATCGGCTCGAAGTTGCAGCTGCCGCAGGCATAAACTGCATTCACCTCGGCCAGGACGATATCTCGGTGCACGAAGCTCGGCACACACTCGGACCCGATGCTCTAATAGGTCTGACCGTGCGATCAATGGAGGAAGCTGATAACGCACCTATTCAGGAACTGAGTTACTTAAGTGTCGGCGGTATCTTTGCGACTCGAAGCAAATCCAACCCCGATCCTCCAATTGGTCTCACAAAACTGAAAGACATCGTCAGACACCTGAGGTCTCGCGGAGCAAGTTGTCCAATTATCGCTATCAGCGGTATCAACCAGACTAATCTGGAATCAGTGCTTTCAACTGAAGTTGACGGTGTGGCGGTGGTTTCTGCAATCTGCGAATCTGAAAATCCGGAAGCTGTTGCTCGCGAACTCAGAAGCACGATTCATTCACATCAAACCACGGGAAATTGAGTCCATGAGTTATCCCCCAATTGCCCTGACAATTGCTGGATCCGATAGCGGTGGCGGGGCCGGAATTCAGGCTGATCTGAAAACGTTTTCAGCATTGGGTGTATACGGTGCCAGTGTCATCACCGCTCTGACTGCCCAGAATACCTGTGGCGTTACAGGAATTTACGAGGTTTCTCCGGAATTCATAGTTCAGCAAATAGATGCCGTCGCATCCGATTTGGATGTCGATGCTGTCAAAATTGGAATGCTACACCGTTCTGAAATTATTGAATCCGTCGCTAATTCTTTAAACAAGCACGAAATCGGCCACATTGTTCTGGATCCAGTCATGGTGGCCAAAAGCGGTGACCCGCTCCTACAGGATGAAGCAATTGAGGCACTAAAGTCCATCCTGATTCCTATGGCCTCAATAATTACTCCCAACATACCTGAAGCAGCCCGGCTGCTTCGACGCAAACCTGCCTACATTGAATCGAATATGCATGACGCAGCACAGCGTCTGTTATCACTCGGTTGCGGATCCGTACTCCTGAAAGGCGGACACATCTCCTCAGACTCCGAAAGTACGGACATTTTTCACGATGG
>CAZYSR010000096.1:0-1549 GCA_964649525.1 uncultured Gammaproteobacteria bacterium | reverse complement strand
TGGTTGCTGCTGCACCTGTTGTCGCAGCAATCAGCTCTTCCCGCGATGAAATAGTTTCAATCCATAAAATGTCGCATCCTCCGCGCTCCAGTGCCAGTGCCTGGTCTGTAAAGGCTTGAGTCGCAACATCCTGTTCCAAAGTTCCGACTGGTTCAATCAACTCTCCCAAAGGTCCTATAGACCCTGCCACAAACACATCTCTGTCAGCTTGGTTCGCAGCGTTTTGTGCAATTTCCGCTGCTTTCTCGTTCAATTCGGAAACCCGGTCCTCACTACCGTGCAATTTCAATCGCATTGCATTGCAGCCAAAGGTGTTTGTCAGAATAACATCAGACCCAGCTTCAACAAATCCACTATTCAATTCCAACACTCGTTCTGGATAGTCAACATTCCAAAGTTCCGGGGCATCTCCTGAAACCAAACCCATGTCAAACAGATTGGTACCTGTTGCACCATCCATCAAAAGGCTATTCATCTCACCGAGTGCGGTCAAGAATGATTTACTCACTATGTGTAACCCTCCGACGTTTCCCTATGTCATTGATTTTTCGTCATTTAAATTAAAACCTTTCTCCAATACACTGACTTTTCCAACACCAGTAATTGCTGTTTCATCAATTTTCCGATAAACAAAGCAATGGCTATAATTCACTTAACTGGCGAAAAGTTCGATATGTGCAGGCGGACTGTTGCCATTGATTGACGAACAAGTTCTTCCAACATCACCGACCTGGTAAATTCATGAGCTTTCGACTGTTGAACTCAGCGACCTTGACGCTATTGTGTCTGCTTCCTCTGCAAGTGTTCAGCGCCACGCAATTGATGATGTTTAACTCCGATTATTGTACTTGGTGTCATAAATGGGAGGAAGACATAGGTGGAATCTACCACTTGACACCGGAATCCTGTCAAGCTCCGCTGGAACGGTATGATTTTGACAGCGGCGATTATCCTGAATCCCTCACTATGGCGGAGCCGGTCATTTATACCCCGACTTTCGTGCTGTTCCACAATCAACAGGAAGTTGGGCGCATCACCGGATATCCAGGGCCTGATTTCTTCTGGATTGAACTTGATGACCTAATTGAGTCCAACCTCTCCGAATCGATTCGACTGTCAAACTCTCAGAACTGTAGTCAGTCCTGATACAAGATATGCGCCCTTTCTCTTCGTCAGGAACGACTTACAGCCATACGTCGATCGTCGATTTATCTTGCGAAGATATGTTTCATATCGTCAATGATGTCGAGTCCTATCCCGAATTTATCAGTTTCTGCAATGCTGGTAGGCTGGATCAGATGCATGCAGACGGATATACCGCGAGTATCGAATTTAATCTAGGTAAATTTAGCAAACACATCACAACTCGTAATTTCGTTTCACCGTATTCATCCGTTTCAATGAGACTGGTTTCAGGCCCATTCAAGCGGATGAACGGCACATGGACCTTTTCAGAGCTTGGGAAGAATAGATGCCAAGTCAACCTGGAAGTAGAGTACGAATTTTCAAATCGAGCAACCGCACTTGCATTGGGTCCATTTACTAAAAC
>CAZYSR010000095.1:0-2664 GCA_964649525.1 uncultured Gammaproteobacteria bacterium | reverse complement strand
CCTTTGAAAGATGTTATATAATTTTTTTCATACAGATACAAAAATAGGAAATGGTCATGGCCGTGAGTATAGAAGACCTGGACAAAGAACAAGCTAATTTACGAGGGGAATTCAATCAATTTGGTAAGCGATTCGAGCGGTCACAAGTAGAATCTGACAATACCCGGCGGGAATTGCTGGATGCAATCAACGGGTTGCGGCAAGACAACAAGGGGCTGTCTGACCGTATGGATGCGGGATTTTTAACAATGCGCCAGGAGTTTGGCACCGTTCATAAATGGATGTGGTCGTTCTTTGTCGCTGTGATCATAGCGTCGTGTGCTGTGGTCGGTCTGGTGACCAATTTGTTTGGGTAGCAGAAGAAGGCATAAAAATTGTGTGATATTCCATATCACCTCACGGGAACTGAAAAAGCGAAATGCCCTGTGTCCGTTGACGCAGGGTGTTTTTGCGTGTGGTATTATGGAGTGGTCGGATTTTGTTGGATCCATTTATCGATCTCAGGTTTCGCCACTTCGATGATCTCAAGAAGGCGGTTGCCTATATTCTCAACTGCGCTACAAGGATCGGTATGCATCTTGATAAGGGTATCTTTATTAGTCCAATCTGCGTAGTCCCAATCGGGAGACTTTAAATACTGATACCAAATCCACCATTCCGATTTCCAAGATTGCTCTGGTCTAAATACCCTATCCAGCATACATTTAAGGTGACTCATTGATTCATTAAACAATTCATTAGTAGGGGAACTAAAAACTCCAATGTAAAGATTATTGCCCGTAGGATTACCTAAAAGTGATATACCTACCGGTCCCTGTAACACACCAAATTTGCTAGACACACCAAAACTACGGTGTTTATTCCCACCATAGGGCTTGTCGTAAAGTTCTTTTTCCCACTTCCACTGCGACATATCAAGTCCTTCGCAGATAAAGTCTTGGAGTTTCTCTAAAAAAGTTGTGATTATACGCTCGCGAATCCCCTGAGTCTGGTCTATAATATCCAGTGCCATCTTCAGATTCTCTTTATTATCTAAATCCAAAACATGTTCGATAATAACTTCTCTTTCATTCGTTTGCATCGTCGTTCTCCTTAATAGTAAGAGATGGTGGAAAAGCGTTACGAATGTACTCTTCAAAATCGCGCAGAAATCAGCGAAACCTATCAGACTCGCATAGCTGCCAACACTCCTCAAGCCATTCCAGAATATCTGATCTATATGCAAGGCAGTATAACTCGCCTTTCTGAATGAGATCATCGGAGTTAGGTATAGTTTTGGGGGTTCTACCATCTGGGGTAATGAAGACGAGGTAAGCACTATCATACTCACGTTTGAGATGAGAGTAGTAAGCCTTCAGTTGACCATCCCCCTCACCCGCCCAGGGTTTATTCTCAATGCCAATCCCGACATCTTTGAAATCAATAGTAATATCAATCCGGCGGCGCTGATTTTCGTCATTGTAGTAAGTTGGATCTTCGCGCTTGACTTGTGGTTGTTTACCGGATAGTTCAGCTATTCGGCCAGGTCGCTTTTTCTCGAACAGACGTTTGAGAAAGGCGTCAAGAAACTTGCCTTGCTGGCCATGAGAACCATTGGCGTCAAGTAGGCAGGCAATAATATCGGAAAGGCGGTTTTCGTTTGGTCTGATAAATTCGGAGACAACATTGAAATCCGTTGAAAGAAAAGGGTCCCAACGCCGTTTTTCTTCTCTATAAATTTTGAGCTTTTCGCGCAGGCTCGAAAAGAACATCCCTAAACGCTGCTCGTAGTTCTGCTCATCCATCTTTGATTCCTTTCCTCAGCTTTTCTGCCTATTTACGGGTTTTTCCCAATTACTCCTGAAGAGTCTGAAATATAGCCAAGATCATTTGAAAATTCGATTTTTTTTACGATCTTTGTCTCCAGCCTCAGCACCAGCCTCTAACTTTCTCTTGACCCCGAAAATTCTGACATTTATACTCCCTTTAAGACACTTTTCACCGCAAAAGGAGATTTAACATGTCAAAAATCACCATCTATCACAACCCCAACTGAAGCAAATCCAACGGCGCAATGGACATATTGCGCGCTGGCAACGTCGAGTTCGACGTCATTGAATATTTGAAAACACCACTGAGCGAGCAGGACCTGAGAAAATTTCTCGCACTCCTGCCCGGTGAACCCAAAGACATGATTCACCCCAGTTCCTTTGAAAAACTGGGACGCGACATAGATGACTACAATACCCCCGATGCACTCGTCGGCTTGCTTTTGGAACATCCCGAAGTCATGAACCGCCCCGTATGCATCCGCGGAGATCGCGCAGTCATTGCCCGTCCCTCAGAAGCCGTGCATGAACTTATAGACTAAAAAAACAGCCGCCGAGACCTGAACCTCGGCGGCTATTTTTCTTCGATTTAATTAACTCACGCACCCTCCACCGCTTTTCTCAACTCATCGCCGTTGCTTCGCCACCACGAATGCAAAACTGAGATATCCACCCCAATATTGAAATGCCGCACACCCATATCGAGATATTCCTTTGCCTCATCGGGCGACATAATCTCCGCGCGGGGGTGAACACCCATACTCAGCGCAGTCTTAAACACCTCATTCCGCGCATCTGCCACTGCGGGATCACCGCGCTGCCCCGCCTTGCCGACACTCATCGAATAATCCGAAGG
>CAZYSR010000094.1:0-2917 GCA_964649525.1 uncultured Gammaproteobacteria bacterium | reverse complement strand
GTAATACTGAAGGTAGATTATTCGCTAGTTCGGGCACTGTCAGTAAAAGCTTAGATTAATTGCGACTCAGCCTCATATCTCAGATTCAGCAAGAATCCGCTTTCAACGAAAACGCAGTCTATATATAGTGCATGTAATAGTCGCGCAACTGATCGTGATTCATGTGGCTTGTTGTCTCAACTTCATACTGTTTGATTACAACCAGATTACCAACTAAATCAGGACCGACAGCATCAACGAGATTCGCGTCAGCCTGAAGAGCATCCAACGCCGCAGCAAGATTTTCTGGAACACCGTCAGTCGCATCATGATTTTCCAGACAGTCTGCTGTTTCCGCAGGAGGCAGATCATAACCAAATACTAAGCCCAGTCGAGCAGCCTGAAGCACGGCGGCAATCGCTGTATACGGATTCACTGCACCGTCAGCCATGCGATGTTCAATTCTTGCAGCATCACCGGTTTCACTGCTAATTCTTGTTGTAACCCCGCGATGATCTTCTCCCCAGTTACGCCAATATCCAGAAAGACTCGCTGGCTGTAGCCGCTGATAGGAGTTCACCGTTGGTGCAAGAAGACCGGCCAGTGACTGATGATGATGCATCAAGCCGGCAACACAGGCCTCTCCCAAATGGGTCAACTTATTTGCGGAACCTGGATCACCAATTGAATTTTCCCCCTGTTTGTTCCACAAACTGAAATTGATGTGGACACCGGAACCACTCAGCGCCTCAATTGGCTTTGGCATAAAAGTCAATAGCACACCCTCTTGGAAGGCAATCTCCCGGGCCATCAATCTAAACAGAAAAGCATCGTCAGCCGCTGCTAAAGCATCATCGTACCGCAATGTAAATTCGAACTGTGGAGAGTCAAATTCAGATGTAATCATCTCCAAAGGAATGCTGCAATGCTCTGCACAACTGTAGATACTATCAGTAAGTTCCAAAGGGTCAACGAAAGGCCCAGTTCCATAGACGTAAGCACCTGGAGTGTCGTATGGTTTCCACTGACCGTCGTCCCCTCGCGTGTACGCATACGCTTCCAGTTCAATACCAACTTTGGCGCTATATCCAAGATTTTGCCACTGATCAAGTGTACGTTTCAGTAGGGTACGGCCACTCACTGCCAAGTCATTTCCATCACTGTCAAACTGATCTGCAATGGCGACGACTTCATCAGACAACCATCCAGCGCGTACTTCATTGGGATCGTATCGAACAACCATGTCAGACAATCCATCCAGCAACATTGAGCATGGCGCAGGCAGTAATTCCTTGTCGTATGCTAGCGCGTAGATACCTTGACAGAACCTGGATTCCCCTGTTGCACGGTTTGGAGGAATGAACTTTCCTCTGGCTATATTAAGGTGGTCGCAGAACAACACTCTTAGCTTAGAATCTACCATTTGAATTTCCTTTGCCTTTGTTTGTTAAGGTAATGCCAATCAAATCTGTAGCTATTTCCTTTTCATTCTGACAGGTAATCGCTTGATTCCACCGACAAAGTTCGACCGAACATATTCCGCTTCACCAACAAGTTCGATAGTATCAACGCGTTTGA
Organism: uncultured Gammaproteobacteria bacterium; assembly: GCA_964649525.1. Lineage (GTDB taxonomy): Bacteria > Pseudomonadota > Gammaproteobacteria > Arenicellales > JAJDZL01 > JAJDZL01. The sequence continues at coordinate 1,360 of CAZYSR010000094.1, read as the reverse complement.
CCAGTTCCTGTAGCAACACACGCAATTCCAGTCGGGCTAACCACATACCCAAGCAGACATGAGGCCCACCCTGTCCAAAAGCCATGTGCCGATTTGGTGTACGTCGCAGATCAACTTCAAATGGTTTTTCGAACCGACTCTCATCTCGGTTGGCAGATATGAACCAATAAACCATCTTGTCACCTTCTTTCACCTTCTTCCCATGCAGCTCGAAATCTTCGGTCGCTGTTCGGCGAAAATGCATCGTAGGTGAAGCCCAGCGAATGAACTCTTCAGTTGCGGATGCCCACAATCTGTTGTCTGCGTTTTGTAGCATGGTAAGCAATTCCGGCTTCATCACCAAAGCGTGCATTGAAGCGGAAAGGGTATAGCGCGTCGTATCGTTTCCTGCAGCCACCAGTAGACAGAAGAAATTTCGAAATTCCGTATCACTAATGACTTCTCCCTGTTCATTTGGCTGGAGAATCAGATGCAACACACCTTCGGTATCATTTCTTGCGGCTTTGTCCTGCATCAATTCCTTGGCATAAATGTATAGTTCAGCACCTGCTGGGGACCGAAACGGCATGAATCGGAACTCGTCAGTATCCGCCTTGTCCGGTACAAAGTTAGAATACTCTGGGTCTGTATTGGCAATCAACTCATCCCCTTTTGTCACCAGCCAATCAAGGTCTTGCGGTGGCAGTCCGAGAACTCTACCCAGCATGCGCATTGGCAACTGCCGACTGATCAGAAATGAAGCATCAAATTCATCGTTCGATAATGCGTTTTCAAGAATATCCACGCACAGATCGCGAATCAGATTTTCCAGCTGATCGATGACCTTTTTGGAAAAAGCTTCGTTCACAAGCTTTCGAGTGGCCGAGTGTTCAGGCGGGTCAGTTTCCTGAAATGTTCGTCGCGCCAGGTACTCTTCTCGGCTTTGGTCTTCCATCCGAATCCCGCGCGCGGAACTTAGAAGCGATGGGTTTCGATTGTGCTTCAGTATGTCATCGTATCGGGTCAGGGACCAATAACCCTTGTACTGGCCTCCATCACACCACGCTACAGGGTCTTCCCTGCGCATACGTGCAAAGGTATTGTGAGGTGCGCCATTGATAAACGAGTCATGGTCAGACAGGTTCGCGTAGCCATCATCACTTGGGTGCCAAATAGTCATGCTGTCCTAACCTCTAAATCCAGGTGAGCATAAAAAAACATCAATTTCAAGCTGCATATCGCTTGTTCGCAGTCTCACAAATTCACTTTATCCGATTTCAGGTAGATTCCGTCGTCTCAATGTGGTACCGCTTTTCCACGAAAAAGCAAGTTCTCGCCAGTATCCGGCAATGTTCTCGATCGGCTGTAGTCGAGTCAGTTC
>CAZYSR010000093.1:0-2142 GCA_964649525.1 uncultured Gammaproteobacteria bacterium | reverse complement strand
TACGATATCCGTTGCTCAAACGAGTTTAAGATTTTCACAAACATTCGTACAGCCGTCGTCGACCCTAAGGAATTTTCCGATGCCAGTTTCGTCGACTTTTTCGGTGATGTCTGCGTCATACCACCAAACTCTTTTGTTTTGGCCAGGACCATCGAGTATTTTCGGATCCCGCGTAATGTACTGACCGTCTGTCTCGGAAAGTCGACCTATGCCCGATGTGGCATCATCGTCAATGTAACACCATTTGAGCCGGAGTGGGAAGGATACGCTACACTTGAATTTTCGAATACAACACCGCTCCCTGCAAAAATTTACGCCAATGAGGGTGTGGCGCAAGTTATTTTCTTTGAAGCCTCCGAGCCATGCGAAACTTCGTATCGAGATAGAAAAGGTAAGTATCAGGGGCAGACTGGTGTTACGTTGCCTATAACTTAGCGAAGGCTGTCGATTGAATCCTGTGAGAACGGTTTCGGAGCTTCAAAATTTGCTCGAACAGGCTATATTTGAATTTGAAGCGTTGACCAAATGTCTTCAGGTGTTGTTAAAAGATTTGCAAAGGCGCGGAGATTTTTCTGACTGAGAGGGGTTGCAGATCATGCCTCAAGTCAATCAGTTGCGCTTCATTGTTCCAAATTACCTACTGATCGTAGCGATAGACTAGCCTGCCGACAAGACGTTCGGGAGATTAACTGATGTCAGGAAATTCGTTTGGAAAGCTGTTTGTACTAACCACATTCGGCGAGAGTCACGGAGTGGCGCTTGGATGTGTTGTGGACGGCTGTCCGCCGGGGATGGAGTTGACGGTGGCTGATATTCAGCCGGAACTCGATCGACGTAAACCTGGCAGTTCCCGCTACACGACGCAGCGGCGCGAGTCTGATGAGGTAGAGATTCTGTCCGGTGTGTTTGAGAATCGAACCACGGGTACACCAATCGGACTGTTGATTCGAAATACCCAACAGCGTTCACGGGATTATTCCGCAATTGCCGACCGGTTTCGTCCTGGACATGCAGACTACACCTATCTGCAAAAGTACGGTATCAGAGATTATCGAGGCGGCGGACGTTCATCAGCGCGGGAGACTGCACTTCGGGTTGCAGCAGGTGCCATTGCCAAGAAATATCTGCGCGAGCGCTACAGTGTGGAGATTCGCGGCTATGTTTCGCAGATTGGCCCAATTAAACCAGAGTCCCACGATTGGGAATCAGTAGAAAACAATCCATTTTTCTGGCCGGACCAGTCTGGGGTCGAACGGCTTGAAGAGTATATTGACGAGTTACGCCGTGCTGGAGATTCTGTCGGAGCGGTAGTCACAGCAGTGGCAGAAAATGTTCCAGTGGGCTGGGGCGAACCGGTTTATTCCCGTCTGGATGCGGACATCGCTTCGGCCATGATGGGCATCAATGCAGCGAAAGGCGTTGAAATTGGTGCGGGATTTCAGAGTGCCACAATGAAAGGATCAGACTATCGCGACGAGTTAGTGCCCACTGGATTTTTATCAAATAATTCAGGTGGCATTGTCGGCGGTATTTCCACCGGTCAGCCAATTGTCGTAAACGTGGCATTCAAACCAACTTCGAGTATCGTATTGCCTGGACGGACGGTGAACGAGAGTGGTGAACCTGTTAGTATTTCAGTGACCGGAAGGCATGATCCGTGTGTCGGTTTGCGAGCTGCTCCTATCGCCGAAGCGATGCTTGCTTTGGTGTTGATGGATCATGCACTTAGACATCGCGGTCAAAATGCCGATGTGATACCGCCAGCGCCAATCGTTCCGGGTGAAACGGACGAACCATCAGAAATTGAGCGATCCGAACTGGCAGGTGGTGAATTTGAAGCAACAGGAGAAGACTAACGTATCAAACTGGCTGCTGTGCTAAAAGGCGTGACCGAAGAGTCTTTTGATTCAGAGGCTAGGGTTGATGGGCAGGAGTCGTGGGCTTCAAAAAATTTTCGAGTTGCTTCACCTATGCTGTGTAACAGCCCAATCTGATCTACATCAGATTTTTCTGAATCGACGAGTTCAGCGTGAATTTTACCCAGCACATCGAAGGTTTTATGACAGTCAACGGTTGCATTGAGGTGGTAACAGCGATTCGCCCGATAAATTTCTCGAAAAATCTTCTTAACCAGTTCATAAT
>CAZYSR010000092.1:0-3098 GCA_964649525.1 uncultured Gammaproteobacteria bacterium | reverse complement strand
GCTACTAACGTTATTCTGGCTAGTGGATCGACACCCATTGAGTTACCAAATATTCCGTTTCAAGGAGATCGAATCGTAGATTCCGCGGGCGCGCTGTCTTTTGACAAAGTACCTCCTCGCCTGGGAATTGTTGGAGCGGGTGTCATTGGTCTTGAATTGGGCAGTGTCTGGAATCGGTTGGGTTCCGAAGTTACCATCCTCGAAGCACTGGAAGAGTTTCTACCAACCGCCGATGAAGAAGTGGCGAAGGAAGGAGCGAGACAGTTTAGCAGACAGGGACTCAAAATTCAGATGGGTGCGATGGTTGAGTCTGCCGTAGAGAACGATGGTCGCGTTGAAATAACCTACACGCAAAATGGAGCGCAAACTCAGTTGGAAGTAGACCGCCTAATCATCTGTGTTGGCCGCAAACCCTGTACTGATAATCTTTTTGATGAGGCCAGCGGTGTGCAACTGGATGAGCGAGGATTCGTTCAGGTTGATGAAAACTGTCTGACGGGAGCACCCAACACCTATGCCATCGGCGACTGCGTTCGAGGCCCAATGCTTGCACACAAAGGGTCGGAAGAAGGTGTTGCGGTTGCAGAAAGAATCGCAACTGGGGTAGGGCATATGAATTATGCGACAGTACCATGGGCGATCTACACGCACCCTGAAATTGCCTGGGTTGGCCAAACAGAAAGAGAGATTACCGCTGCAGGTGGTAGCTGTCGAAGCGGTAAGTTTCCGTTTGCCGCAACAGGTCGAGCCAAAGCGATGGAAGATACGGTCGGATTTGTGAAAGTTGTTGCGGATACAGAAACCGATCGCATACTGGGTGTTCACATCATTGGACCGCACGCCTCGGAGCTGATTGCAGAAGCCGTCGTTGCTATGGAGTTTTATGCCAGTTCTGAAGACCTGGCGCGCATCATTCACGCACATCCCACTTTATCTGAAGCCGTCCATGAAGCAGCGCTGTCTGTGGATGGCCGCGGGATTCACCGAGTCAACTGACGGTTAATGCCGCTGAATTCCGACACAGGAATTTCAGTTCCAGCCGATATCTTCAAAACATACGATATTCGCGGGGTTGCTGGCGAGAGTCTGACGCACTCTAACATTCGCCTGATTGGTCAGGCATTCGGTTCAGAGTATGCGGATGAAATTGAAGGTGAAGTGCTTGTTGCCTGTGATGCGCGGCTGTCAAGTCCGGATCTGAAGTCTGCACTAATTGATGGTGTGCGCAGTGTCGGATTGGATGTAATCGATTTCGGTACGATTCCCACTCCACTCTTGTACTTTGCGGCACACAAGTCAGCGGCCGGGACGGGGCTGATGGTGACTGCCAGCCACAATCCGCCGCAATTCAACGGTGTCAAATTGACACTCGCAAACAAACCACTCTACGGCGATGCGATTCAACGACTCTTTCAGCGCATTTCTAAGAATAATCTAACGACCGGCTCGCTCGGTAGATTATCGGAGCAGTCGGTTGTCGAAATTTATCGGCAAGCAGTCAGCAGTGACATTCAGGTTTCTACTCCAGTCAGAGCTGTATTGGATTGTGCAAACGGCGTCGCAGGTGGAATCGCACCCAAGGTGCTTCGCGATATCGGCTTAGAAGTGATCGAACTATATTGCGAGGTTGATGGAAGATTTCCGAATCATTCGGCAGATCCTACACGTCCAGAAAATCTTCAGGATTTAATTGCAGCGGTGGTTGCTGAAAATGCCGATGTCGGTTTGGCAATCGACGGAGATGGTGATCGCCTGGTAGCAGTATCTCCGCTTGGAGAAATTATCTGGCCGGATCGGCTGATGATTTTGTTTGCAAGAGACATTCTGTCTGCTTACCCAGGACGGAAGGTCGTGTTTGATGTCAAATGTCAAAGATCGCTGGCTCGAGAGGTTTTACAGGCGGGTGGCAAACCCATTCTGTGGAAAACTGGTCACTCACTCATTCGGGCAAAAATGCTGGAGTGTGATGCCATTTTCGGTGGAGAGATGAGCGGGCATCTATATTTCAAAGATCGATGGCCCGGATTTGATGACGGGATTTACGCCAGTGCGAGATTGTGCGAAATGATTAGCAGAGGTGAGTTAAGTGCTTCCGAAATATTTTGCGCTCTGCCAGATTCAGTCAACACTCCGGAAATCAGAATTCATTGCGATGATCCTCATGCTACGATCGAACGATTCAGAAACCATGCCAAGTTTGACGATGCGGAAGTTATCTCAATTGATGGTTTACGTGCAGACTTCAACGACGGATTCGGACTCATAAGGGCATCCAATACAGCACCAGAGATTGTGCTTAGATTTGATGCCGACTCTGAGGCTGGTCTGATCCGAATACGGGAAAGGTTTTACAACGTTCTTGGAACGCTGATCGATCTGGATGAAGACTGACCTGGGGCAAACGATCAGTCTGTGACTTTAACGAAGTCGACTGAACGAAAGCCTTTTGGAAGAAGCGTACCGCGCTGGGTTCTTTCACCCAGGAACTTCTTCCGATCGGGTCGCTTAATTTTGCAATATCGCTGACCAGAGTGAATGATCAAAATTTGTTTGTCGGAGAAGACATTAACTGCACAAACCTGTTCACCGGATTTTCTGGCTTGCGGAGGAATTTTGATGAGTTGAACCCCTTGACCCTTGTTCTGCACCGGGAGCTTGCTGACTGGATAGATCAGCAGACGGCCTTCGGTTGTTGTCACTGCAACCCAGTCATCCAAGCTGCTGAGCGTTTGGCATGGCAGTGGTGTGTAACTCTTTTTGACACCTAGTACTGCTTTACCGGAACGTGACTTGGTCATTGCATCCTTAATCTGACAAACAAAACCCTTGCCCTCTGTGGAGGCCAGGAGACAGTAGTTCTCTTCGCTACCCAGCACAATCCCGGAAAACTCAATATTGGCTGCCGGGTTGATCATTGTCGTGAGAGGTTCGCCATATGATCGAGCAGAAGGGAGTTTGTGAGCAAGGACTGTGTACATGCGTCCACTGTGATCCATACAAACCAAGAAGTTATTTGAGTGGCCTTTTGCACTCAAAAAGAATCTGTCTCCCTCACGGTAGTTCAAAGATTCCGGGTCAATTTCATGTCCTTTCGCAGA
>CAZYSR010000091.1:0-1769 GCA_964649525.1 uncultured Gammaproteobacteria bacterium | reverse complement strand
CTGGCCGATAGTCTTTGAGGAGATTTTGCTTGATCTTTCTTGGAGTTACTTTCAACAAGTTATTAACATCTGATTTATCAATAATTCCGATGCCGGGACGCATCAGTGAGTGACAGAGTGCTGTGTAACTGACTCCAACACGAAGCGAGAGCTGATACATTATTCTTGGATCAATTATTTTTTGTTTATTCCAGCTATAACGCGAAAAACATGTTGCTATTAGCCAATCGGGCAACATGAATTCAGTCGCAAAAAAGTTGGCTTCCATCTCTTCCAACTTTTCATTGGCAGTCGTTTTCTTATTCAATTTCGGATCTACTACCGATTCGTCATCTAGACTGGATTTATGCTTCAGTCTGGCGTGGCCCAATTCATGAGCCGCTGTTAATCTTTGCACACTTAACTGCCGTTTTGTAGTAATTAACATCCCTGGAATTGGATTTTCCACGTAAGCACCGAGTAAATTATCCAGGGGTCTAAATAACAATTCCACTCCACACCGAGTAACTGTACCAAACACATCGATTCGGCCCTTGTGTGCTTCAATCCTCTCTCGCATACTAAACTCTCGATGCAATTTAACGGCTTCTCCTTTTGCCTTTAGGAGTGCATTTCGCACATCAGTCATTTTCAGATCTCAAAGTGTGTGCACGAGCATGCAGATAATCAGCGAATCGTCTGAGTTCTTCACGATCATGCTCTGATAAATTTGCAACCGATCGTGCGAGGTGAGCAATGTCTTTAGCAGTTCCTGCCATAGCGGAAGTTTCGCCTGTAAAGTATGAAACTGGTTTTTTGTATAGCTCAGCTATTTGTTTCAATTCAAGAGCGTCAATTTTGCGACGACCGCCCTCAATCTGCGACAATGCTGTACGATGGATCCCCACATGGTGAGCTACAACATCCTGTGAGAGGTTAATGTATTTTCGTGCTTCGCGTAGTCGCTCTCCCAATCTGACTCGATCAATTGCACCTTCTTTGGAATTGCGCTCTGTTAATTTGTCATCTTCTCTACTCATATTAATTTTTCCTCAAAATTCTCCCGCCAAATCTTCTCCAACTTTGGTAACAGATCATCCTGCATTTGTTTAACACTTTCGTACCCGCCAGTTTTATTCAGCGAATTCGGTAATGTGCACCCAATAACAGATTCAAGCTCAATCAAAAGATCTACCAATACCACAGAATCTACCTCAGTTATTGGAAAAGTTGCTATATTTTGGGATTCGTTCAATTTCGATTGAATACTAGACTTGTCGGCAAGAAAATTCTCAATGGCAAATCGAATTTGTTCAACCGGAAATTGATGTTGATCTACTTTTATTGGCTCCATAATAATATACATTATGTTCGTTTTTCTAACATTATAAGAGATTTTTGTTCGAATATACAACTCTTTAAAATGAATATTCTTGAAAGAGTCAAAATTTTCTCATTCAGATTATCTCTCCGCAGTCAAGTGAGGAACAGACTCAACGTGATGAGTAAAAATCTAAGATATCGGCAGTGCGGTTGTGCTGGCCGTTCGCTCAGCAACTACATCGTCTTCAATTATGTCTAGGGCATTCAGCAAAGAAAAGCGAAGTAAGGAAGTGATTGATGTAAATAGATAATAAGGTATCGAACCAGTTTTACCAGAGCGTAAGAAGTCGTACTACATTGCACACACAACCTTCGAAACGATTTCCATATTGGAAGATGAATTCGCACCTAAGGGGGACAAAGGTGTGAATTAATTTCAATGGTGGAGCCAGGCGGGATCGAACCGC
>CAZYSR010000090.1:0-3752 GCA_964649525.1 uncultured Gammaproteobacteria bacterium | reverse complement strand
CTAGGCTAACTTCAGAGTTGATTCTGCTTTTCCTTTACTTGGGTTTCATTGCGCTTGAATCCGCAATTCCAGACCGTACTAAAGGGCAAAAGGCCGGTGCGATACTGCTGCTGGCCGGTGTGGTCAATATTCCAATTATTCATTACTCGGTTTTGTGGTGGCACACCCTTCATCAGACCGCATCAGTTACCAAATTCGGCCTCCCTTCGATACATATCAGTATGCTGATACCATTGCTGGTTATGACGGTCGGGTTCATGTTGCTGTTTTTAACGATCCTGGCGCTTAGAATGAGAGCGATGATTCTGGAAACAGAGTATCAGTCGAAATGGCTTAGACAGCTTGAGGAGTCTGGATGAGTTTTTCAGAATTTATTTCCATGAGTGGCTATGGGGAGTTCGTCTGGAGCGCCTATGGTTTCACACTGCTCGTTCTTGTCATAAATGTCACTTTTGCGGTGCGGCGGTTAAGGAAGGCCAGAAGACTGGATCACTCTACAGACCAAGGCGAATAGTTTGGAAATTGTTGCTAATCCTCACCATCAGCTTTGTACGTGGTAATCGCCGCCTACATGTTGAGAAAAAATCACAATGTTGATTTGATTTTTTGACTTTTAATCATAAAAACACAAGTCCGTTCAGTGACTTACCGACTTAATTGAGAAACGCAAGATAGTTCCAAACTGCAAGGCGGAAAAAGTTTTTGACCGAATTTCAGGCAGTTCTAGGTATCGTTGCAATCATCGCAACTGGATGGGTGCTAAGTGAAAATCGGCGCGTTTTCCCTTGGCGAATCGTCATTGCAGGGCTTAGCGTTCAGATCGTATTCGCTGTTATCCTGCTTAAATTCCCCGCGTCTCAAACAATATTTGTTCCAATAAACCAAGGTATCGGAGCACTGCAACAGGCAGTCGATTCTGGAACATCATTGGTATTCGGATACTTAGGTGGCGCTCCTTTGCCCTTTGAGGAAAGTTATCCTGGAGCAGCATTTGTTTTCGCATTTCGCGCTCTTCCGTTGGTAATCGTATCAAGTGCGGTTGCAGCTGTCTTGTACTACTGGCGGGTACTTCCATGGGTTGTGAGAGGGTTTGGATGGCTTCTTGGAAAAGCACTTCGTTTAGGAGGAGCTGCGAGTTTCGCAACCGCGGCTAATGTTTTTTTGGGAAGTGTGGAAGCTCCACTGCTAATCAGACCGTATCTGGAAAGACTAACTCGTGGTGACTTGTTTGTATTGATGGTTGCCGGTATGTCAACCATCGCCGGGACCGTCTACGTTTTATATGCCACAATCTTGCAACCAATCATTCCCGATGTTGCAGGCCATCTTCTGACAGCTTCCCTGATTAGCGCTCCCGCAGCAGTAATGTTGGCCCGATTAATCATACCGGAAGATACGCAGCTTGAAGCAGCCGAAGTGTTCAGAGTTCCTCGACTATACGAAGGCACAATGGATGCGCTAACTCAGGGTACGATTGCCGGCTTGCGGCTTTTTGCCTACATCATCGGTATGGTTCTTGTTCTGGTTGCTCTTGTCGAGTTGGTAAACATCATTCTTGGGTCTATTTTCGACATAGGTGGACAACCACTCACAATGCAGATGATTCTCGGCTGGGTTTTGGCGCCGGTCGCATGGCTACTTGGAATTCCCTGGAGTGAGTGCTTTACAGCTGGACAACTGCTCGGAGCAAAAGTCGTGTTAAACGAGCTCATTACCTACATAGAAATGGCATCAATGTCTCCAGAAACATTAAGTCAGGAAAGTCGCCTGATTCTGACCTATGCAATGTGCGGATTCGCAAATTTTGGCGGATTAGGTGTGATGCTCGCTGGTTTACTTTCTCTTGTTCCAGAAAGACGTATTGAGATCATGGGGTTGGCGATGAAAACTCTGGTTGCAGGAAATTTAGCCGCGTACATGACTGCTGCAATGGCTTCGTTGATGGCATAAAGAAACATAGATGGGAAACAGAGGCTTTACCATTGCTCCGGAACATTGTGAGATAGAGTAATCGGATAGATAGGGAGGTACTGACAGGTAATTTGCAACGACGCGGATTGTGTGGCAACTCCTTGATATCGAGTAATGGGCGGACTCAACTACTCCTGAATCCTTTAGATTGGGTGCGTGCCCGACTGAGATCACATCGGAAATTAATGAACTTGAATAGTGACTGGACTGGAGCGATAACCATCGGTTTTGTACGCAGCAATCGCCACTATGATGGTGGGTGAATTGAAATTCGCGAAACTGAATTTAAACCGCTGTTGACAGTTTTGGGTCAGCCAGTGCGCATCGAATCCGGCCCTGCTGAATATGCGATACCAGTCGGCCGTACACCCGAGGGAGAAATACTCAGGGCATCTAGTTCGGCTGACCATAAGTCCTCGTATAGGAGGAAGATCGAACCAACTATCGTAACTCAATCAGATAACCGAATAGTCCAGCAGCATCCTGAATCTGGTCTTGATAGATGTTACATATTTCGATAAACTTCTACTATGTACTACATAAGGAGAATGTGAATGCGTCGCGTTTCGCTAATGACTGCCAACCGGAATTTTTCAAAATTAATCAAACAAGTAGAGCGCGGCGAAAATTTCGTAATTACGAGACGCGGGCTTCCGGTAGCCAATCTGACGCCTCATCAGTTGGACAAAACTGCAGACTCCGATTGGGCTTCTGCGTATGAACGGATGATGGCACATATGGATGAGGGTGTATCACTCGCGGGCCTTAGGGTCAAGCGTGAAGAGCTTTATGACCGTTAAAGGGCGCTTTACCCTGGATACCAACATTCCGATCTATGCTGTTGACTGCAACGCGGGACACAGATACGATTACGTAATATCCCTTGAGGGACAAACGGTTCTTTGTGACTGCGTTTTGACGGTTTAAGTGCTAGGTGAGTTTGTTCATGTGACAACCCGCAAGAACTTGCTGGACATTTCCCATTCTAGCAAATTCGTGAAAGACTGGCTAGAGGTGTTTGAATTAGCATCTGCCACCGACTCAGTGCTTCTTGAGGCAATTGACACCATTGAAAGCCATAAACTGTCATTCTGGGATGCAATGCTTTTGACCACTGCCCGACGGTCGGGATGCTCAGCGCTCCTCAGTGAAGACTTGCAGGATGGGTGGCGACTAAAAGGGTTAGAAATTATTAATCCTTTCGCTGCGGATGCCCTGGCGCGTCTTCAGGACTTCATCAAAACGACGTTTAATAACGAGCTATTGCTTGAGCAAGGGTCAGTGATTGGATTTAAGCGATGCAATCCCCAGCATTAGTTCCTGAGCTTCAATGACTCCTTTTTTTAGTACCAGGGATTCCAGAGCTTTCAACCAACTTTCATAGTAAGGTGCTTCAGCATTTATAGCGATCGCCTCTCCAAGCGAGTTGCTCCACTCGACCCAACTGAACAAGCCCTGCTCGTGTAGCTTTACAGTCAAGGCGAATGCATGCGCTTCCCACGGTGCTGCGAACACAGGCTCTTTACCGTTGCGATAAAACTTAGAAATTGAAGAGTCGGTGGACACTATTCTTCGACCAGGTAAGATTCAAAGAGATCGACATATACCGCGCTGCGACGAGTTTCATCTGCCCAAATATCTGCAGCTTCAAATCGCACACTGTAAAGACGCTGTGCTTGTTTAATCCCGGCAGCATGTAGATCCGGGAAAATGAACATGCCGTGATCCGAGGCAATTCGACCGCGGTGGCCTTGAACATATTCCGGCAGGCGAATATGGCC
>CAZYSR010000089.1:0-2807 GCA_964649525.1 uncultured Gammaproteobacteria bacterium | reverse complement strand
TCGAGGGACTCCGGGCCCGTTATTTTTGACAAGGACGGAAAAGAAGTCCACCGTTTAGACCAATTGATTCCAATACGAGCGGAACTGATTGATTTAGCTCATCACTCTCATTACATGCATAAGGAGATATTCGAACAGGGTTCGGTGGTAGCAAACACCCTTTCTGAACGAATCACCGATGATCAGATCAATGAAATCGCTACGTTTGGTGATATAGCACCTGCAATATTTGAGAAAGTCAGAGCCGTTCGCATCCTCGCCTGTGGCACCAGTTACTATGCAGGAATGATCGGTAAAATTTGGCTGGAATCACTAAATATTCCTTGTGAAGCTGAAATCGCCAGCGAGTTTCGATATCGAAAACCTTTCGTTCCGAATGAATGCCTGGTAGTACTCCTCTCTCAATCCGGTGAAACTGCCGATACTCTCGCCGCTCAGGAACACGCAGCAAATTTGGGTTACAAGTATTCCCTGTCAATCTGCAACTCACCTGCGAGTTCACTTACCCGGGTAACTGACCTTGTTTTGCATACGAAAGCCGGGCCTGAAATTTCTGTTGCATCTACTAAAGCATTTACTGCCCAACTGGTTTCGTTGATGCTGCTGACAATCGCCCTTGCCAGGCGCAAAGGATTCACTGCTGAACAGGAGGCGGAAATAATTCAAGAACTTCGTGCGTTGCCCGCTCGAATTGAAGCAGTGCTACAAATGGACAGTCAGATTGCTAGGCTAGCAGAAAATTTTGCGAATAAAGATCACGTTTTACTGCTAGGACGCGGAACTCATTTTCCAATTGCTCTGGAAGGCGCATTGAAGCTGAAGGAGTTATCATACATTCATGCAGATGCCTATCCCGCGGGTGAGTTAAAACATGGACCATTGGCATTAATTGATGAAAAAATGCCTACCATCGCGGTGGCGCCCAATAATCATTTACTGAGCAAACTCAAATCCAACATTCAGGAGGTAAGAGCCCGGGGTGGAAAACTCTATGTGTTTACCGATTCTGGCACTGAAATGAAAAGTGATGAGTTGATTGAGGTGTTTGAGGTCATTCGTGCGGGTCCTTATACTTCACCCATCATTCACGCAATCGCATTGCAACTTCTGGCTTATCACGTTGCAATCATCAAGGGAACTGACGTCGACAACCCCAGAAATTTAGCCAAGTCCGTTACCGTAGAGTGACTCAGGCGTGCCAACAATTGTCTTACCACACAGCGGCATCCCATTTCTTTACTTCGATCAGTAGGGTATCCATAGATCACATTTGAGTTTCCATCGACGAGTTCCATAAGCCAGTCCAGAGTCATAGAGTGTAACAGCAGAACACCAGAAAGCATAGCGATCATTGCAATTTGCATCGCATTTCCAGTTTCTCCTGTAAACCTGCCAAACTAAAAATTGAACCTGTTGGCGACGCAATAGCTACTATCTTTGTCTCAACTAGTGCACTAAACGAAAGACGAATAGGTACTTTGTATGATGATTGTCAACATAAGCCGCGTAAGAGAGAATGTGCATGATTGATTGGCACGATTTTGAGCTTTCCTGACTAATGTTTTTACATTCAGGTGAATAAAGTGCCTAACAGTTTTGAATCTTTGCCAAATAATCTGCCCGTTCCGATCGATGACGGCGCTTGTGATCATCTGCTCAATATGAAACTTCCAGACTTGCTACTCAAGTCTACATCTGGAGATATGGTAAACCTCGCGACAAAAAACAATAGAGTGGTGATCTACTGTTATCCAATGACTGGAGTACCCGGCATTGCACTTCCTGATGGCTGGGATGACATTCCAGGAGCCAGAGGCTGTACCCCTCAAAGCCTGGCGTATCGGGAACATCATAGTGAAATTGAAGCACTTGGAGCAGAGGTATTTGGTATCAGTACCCAATCGACGGATTACCAAATTGAAATGGTGGGAAGACTCCGCTTACCCTACCAGGTTTTGAGCGATCTTCAGTTTGAATTCGCTTCGGCACTGAAAATTCCAACATTCCCAGTTGAGGGGAAAACGTTGATGAAGCGGGTTACATTAATCGCCAATGATGGATCAATTGAAGCGGTTCACTATCCCATCTTTCCAAGTGACACCGACCCCCACTGGGTAATTCAGTTCCTCACCAATAACCCATTGTGAAGAAATAATCGCGATCGTATAGAGCAATCGCTTTTGAAAAAAGAATCCCCTGCCGAGACATTCTCAACAGGGGATTCCCTTACTTGTGTTAAACCGTCAGTTCATTAAATCTGACGATTCCTGTCAGTCAAATTAACTGTACTTGTCGTCTTCGTCTCTAAGACGTTTAGCCTCGCCACGCAGCTGGGCTATGTGCCAGGCAACCCAGAAAACAAGGCCAGCGATCACTAACAGGAATTCAGTCCCTACAAAGGGATATACCGGACCAATTTCAGCAATAGTGCCTGCCCAGTCCGTAAAATCACCTGTGGTCATATCAATGTACCTCCAATGATAAGGTTAGCCGCCCTTGGCAGCGTTTTCTGCTTCGACGATTGCCGCTTCTTCGGCATCGAACATTTCCTGCGTTGCGGTATCCAATCCAGCGATTTCAACAGATGGCGGAATTCGCAGTATGCCCAGACCATTCAATATCTTGGCGAGAATCCAACCCGGCAAGAATCCGAGCACACCAAACATGATGATTGCACCAATGATCTGTCCAATTGGATTGATCGTCGCAAAGCTCGTGTCGGGAGATGATGGATAACCCCAGAGAATGAAACCGCAAACCACCACACCGAAAAATCCGGCGTAGCCGTGAACGGCAACCGCACCAAC
>CAZYSR010000088.1:0-7909 GCA_964649525.1 uncultured Gammaproteobacteria bacterium | reverse complement strand
AATTACTTAATCGGAACATTCCTGATTGGTTTGACAGTTGTGTTTACAAAAGCAAAAATCAACCAAAGTACGGCGCCGACTATCGGGGATATCCATAGTGCTAAACTGACCGTTCCATTTTCTGTGTATAGACTGACCAGACTAATCACAATCGATTGACACAACAAAATAGAAAGTACTAATAGCGCAGAAATTGAGGGTGAACTTCCGCTTGCATATCGATTCAGTCGAATGGCACAATAGGCCACAACCACCTTAGCAAGTGCATGCAGACCCAAGAATCCAAATGTCAGCGCGTCTACGAGAAGCCCTACTACAAATGCAGTAAATACTCCGGTTTTTTCCGAGTCATACCAGCATAGATAAATCAACAATAGCGCTACGAAATCCGGACGAAAAAGCAGAACAGATTCGGGTACAGGAACAATCAGGAGAACCATTGCTAACGCGAAAAACGCAAAATTTCTCGCGCTACGAAATCCTCTCCTATTGCTGGAGGTCGAGATT
This sequence comes from uncultured Gammaproteobacteria bacterium, assembly GCA_964649525.1. GTDB lineage: Bacteria > Pseudomonadota > Gammaproteobacteria > Arenicellales > JAJDZL01 > JAJDZL01. Next base: position 7,402 of record CAZYSR010000088.1, on the reverse strand, counting down.
CTCATTCAAAGTCAGGGTAGAGATAGAATCAAGCGAATCCCTATCATTATTCCAGACCATCAACACTTCGAAATCCGGATCAATTGTTGCCAGTGGCGCAGCGATAATTTCTGCAAAGGATGAGTTAGGGTCGCCTTCCACGCGGGTGATTTCGGCAACTGGATGCCCAGCAGGGAATCGATTGCCAAGCCCAGATGTGATCAAGATATCGCCCACCTCAACATCTTGATTCAATCTTAATCCTGAAATTAACAGTTGATTGTGGAGACCCAGACCATGCGCGATCGCAAGCAAGCCGTTTCTCTGAAGTCGAACCGGTACTGAGTGACTGGAATCGGTAATTAGCGTAACCGCACTATCAGTTCGGGTAATTTCAGTCACCTGACCGATAAGTCCGCGAGAATCCAGGACGGGTTGGCCGACAAAAACTTGTTGCTGTGAGCCACGATCAAGAACTATTTTGTGAGACATTGGCATCAACTGCACAGATACCAAATTTGCTGTCAAAACAGGATATTCAATCTGCTCCCTCACCTCCAGTAAATCTGCCAACCATGTGCTTCTAAGCTCTTGATATTCCAGTTCATTTACCCGATCTCTAAGCTCAGCATTCTCTTGGGCAATCGTGGAAATACGTTGACGCAGTACTTCTCGGTCAACAAAGTGGCGCTGAACAACTTTGTTTACTGCAACCGGAACCTGAGAAACTTCAACAATGGGTTTGACCGTGAGATAAAGTACTTCCCGAACATTGTGAAGCATGTCGGAATTAGACTCAATTCCGATAAACGCGACGGCCAGCATCGCAACAAGAGCAGACCGCAGTTCAAGTTTTTGCATTCTGATAATGCTGATTGCAGCCGTTGAGGTGTAAGTATTTGATTAAATTACTCTCATTATATTACTAGTTCGCAACAACTTTTTGTAGCAGTTCGGTTTGCTCCAAAGCTCTACCACAGCCGCGCGCAACACAAGTGAGCGGGTCCACCGCTATTATTGTGGGAATCTTTAGCGCTTCACTGAATCGTTTGTCAATATCTCGTAGCAAAGCACCTCCACCAGCCAGAATGATCCCTCTTTCAAGAATATCAACCGTCAATTCCGGCGGAGACCTTTCAAGGGTAATTCGCACCCCGTCGATGATCTCATTCAATGAGTCCTCCAGAGCATCGTAAATTTGAGTACTGTCCAAGACATATTTTTGTGTGTTACCCTGTAGGTCTCGACCTCGAATTTCCTGGAGTAGCTTTGGTGAGTTTTTCCAAGCCGTTCCGATTTGCTTTTTGATTTTTTCTGCTGTCGGAACTCCAATCTGTAAGTTGAATTTCCGTGATATGTAGTCAGCAATCCTTTGGTCAAATGTATCCCCGGCAAAGCGTAAAGTGCTCTTTACCACCAGACCACCCAATGAAATGATTCCGATTTCAGTAGTGCCGCCGCCGATATCAACGACCATGGTTCCTACGGGCTCTGCAACAGGAAGGTTCATACCAATTGCCACTGCCATTGGCTCTTCCAAGAGATACACCGCCTTTGCACCGGCTGCCAGGCAGGTCTCACGAATAGCGCGCTGTTCGACCTGTGTCGACTCACACGGGACACTGACGATGATTCGCGGCCGGGTATAGAATCTTCTCGACTGTACACTTCTGATGAAGTGTTTGAGCATGATTTCAGTATAGGTAAAGTCGGCGATAACTCCATCTCTTAGTGGACGGATGGCTTCAATGTGAGCTGGAGTCCGCCCAAGCATTTGTTTGGCTTCATTGCCAACAGCGACAATTGCATCGGCTGGATGAAGATTACGTTGCTGATCGTAGCGATTAGGAACGTAAACTGCTACGACGGAAGGCTCATTGAGAATGATAGCCCCCTCAGTGCGTTCAAAGATTAGCGTATTGGCAGTACCCAGATCAATTGCGAGATCTTGCAAAAAAAAGTTCAAAAAGGGGAACATGAGATCCAACTCATCATTGACCAAAAATATTAGCTGCTACGCGCACGATCATGAACTCCTGATTCACGTAGATTAACTACAGACATACGCCAAAGTAGCCTGAGCCGGTACGACTTGGGTGATTTGGCAGATAGTGTTTCTTGCATTGAGGTTCTGCCTAATTTGAGGTCAGTCAGAATCAAACTACTAGAAAAGTAATTATAAGGTCAGTTGAGCAGGGAATATTTTCCATGGAATTTAATAAATCAAATCGCTCTTGTAGTTAGCTGTGCACAAAGCGCTGCTTTAATGCCTGAATATTCGCTCAATTTGAACCTGGTTTAGGGGACATGAATGGGCTCCATTCTTTAGCATCAGCCATCGGAAGTGACGGCATTTTCCATATATCAAACTCGCACTTGAATCTGGGGGAATTGGAGTCATAAACAAATGAACTTAAAGTAAGGGATTAAACGTATATCCATACAAAAATTCTTGTATGCAAGCAACAATATTTATCGACTGAACCGACACTTAGAAAAAAATTTGCGGAGCCAAATATATCGCTTCGAATTCTGTTGCATATAATTTGACGGATTCTAAATGCCGAGGTGGCGAAATTGGCAGACGCGCTAGCTTCAGGTGCTAGTGGGGGCAACCCCGTGGAGGTTCAAGTCCTCTCCTCGGCACCATTTTGAAAAACTTCGAAAGACCAAGATAAGCAATTTAAGTAGCTGTTTCTTAAATGGTATTTTTAGTTATGACCAGCTAACCGCTTGTCACTCATTGTTTAAATTTATCCATTCTGTGGAACGTGAGTGGAAGGCAGAATTGGAATTTCAGCGTCCAACCGCAGAAATCATTGCAGAACCAGTGTTTTGGACAATATCGGTATCAGTGGGTAGTTCGTTGGGCAGTTCCTGTTTTAGTCGGACTGACAGGCGGTCTCGCTGACCGAAAGTTCCAGTGCCTTAAGATTGTGAAACGTAGGAATCTCCCTCAAAGATACATGATTGAACCCTCATTTTTCAGAACTGGCAAAATTCGAAACAGTAGGGTTATTTTTCGGCATTAGTCGTCTCTTCTAACTGGGGAATTTCAATCGTGTCAGTCATGAGCGGCCTCGCTTTCGTCTACGTGGTTGAATCTTTTTCGGCAGTCGATCTTCGTCGATGTCCAGCCCCAGTGTATCACTACCCCTATCCGCCACGTTGCGGAGCCTTTCCACCAGTCCCAGGATAGAAAGTACCGTCGCGTAGATTCCCATTGATACCGATGGATCGCCCTTTTCAACTTTATACAGCGTGCCCCGGCTGATGAATGCCCGCTCCGCCATGGATACCGTCGAAATACGGCGTTTTTTACGCGCAACAGTAATGTCCTCACCCAACTTGATAAGAGCTAGTCGGGCTGCTCTCGGTAATGTAGAATTTGCCTGTGATCTCATAAAATGTCTTATATAGTGAACAAATAATGTCTATTTGATTATTATATAAGACATATAGAATTTAGTCTCGATAAAATCCTGATTGGATTATGCACATACAGCAGAATAAACTAATACTCAAGCAGCATGAAAAACTAAGATTGATACATGGTCGCTCTCGAAGCGGCCAACATCCAGAAGGACATCTAGATTTTTGGCTAATCTAACAACGCTGAAATAGGTACTGATTTCAACATGCAACTCACATCATAGATTGGACATTATCATATTGTTATTAAACGATATTCTGCGTTGGACTTGAAATTTAAAGTCCTCTCCCAGACATAATTCTTCAACAAGTTCTACATCAGTTCTATTCAGTAAGTCCTATCCGCTGTGGATGGCAGAATATCGACTCAACTTGCTTTCAGTTTTTCAGAAAGAATAGATTCGAACCTTCTGAATAGGTGCGATTGAGATGTAAGACCTCACGCAATTGATAAGGAAAAGGTTGGCACGCCCGGAGGGACTCGAACCCCCGACACCCAGGTTCGAAGCCTGGTACTCTAATCCAACTGAGCTACGGGCGCTTACGTATCCTAATTTCTAATTTTTGCTGATTGAATAATCTATGCTGAATTTTGAGATTCAACGGTGCTCCAATTGAGAAGCAAGCAAGCATATGAAATCCAAAATTATACTTGCCCCAGCAAGTGAGGTAATTTCTCCAACATCGTAAGCTGGTGCAACTTCAACCAGATCCATACCGACAAATTCAATATCCCCTAGTCCTCGGATAATGGTCTGTGCCTGCCAAGTCGATAGACCACCAACAACAGGTGTTCCAGTACCCGGGGCATATGACGGATCTAAACAGTCGATATCAAATGTCAGATATGCCTTGTTCGTCCCAACGATGCGAAGAGTTTCTTCAATCACTGCATCGACTCCGTTGCGGTGAACGAAATTGGCATCCATGACGTTGAAACCATGAGATTCGGGATTCCAAGTGCGCATACCAATCTGTACCGATTTTTCAGGAACAACCAAACCATTGCGAGCCGCATGAAAAAACATAGTGCCGTGGTCAATACGTTCATCAGGCTCTTCCCAAGTGTCCGAATGTGCGTCAAAATGTACTATAGAAACTGGTCCGTGCACGTCATTCATCGCTTTCAGAATCGGATACGTAATAAAGTGGTCACCACCCATGATTATGGACTTGGCTCCACCAGAAATTATGTGTCGCGTGTGCTCCTGGATCTGATCAGGAATCTTATCTGGATAGCCATGATCAACCCAACAGTCGCCGTAATCACATACCTTCTGATGCTTGAATGGATTGCTGGCCCATGGCCAATTGCTTCCATCCCAGGCGATTTGTGCAGAAGCGGCCCGAATGCCACGCGGCCCGAAACGAGCGCCAGGACGGTTGGTTACTGCCAGGTCGTATGGCACGCCACTCACGATCAGATCATGCGCAATGACATCTTTTGAATAAGGACGCCTCAGAAAACTAAGAGCTCCAGCGTATGTAGATTCATACCCCATCGAGTCCTTGTTTATTCCTGTAATCGCTGCGTCACTCATTTTGTTCACTTACTCGTTGTAAATTAACTGCATTTTAGTTTTGGTCCTGAGACAAATTCAATCAGATGCCCAGTTTATGTTTCAGTAAATCACTGACTGATTTAGGATTTGCCTGACCTTCCGACAACTTCATAACCTGACCGACCAAAAATCCAAGAACTTTGTGATTTCCATCTTGTATTTTCTGAGTCTGGTCTGGGTTCTCTGCCATTACCTGTTCAACAAGTTTCTCGAGTTCTGCCGAGTCATTCATCTGCCTAAGGCCTTTTGCTTCGATGATGGCGTCGACTGATTGTCGTGGATCGTCCCACAATTCCTGTAACAGCGTCTTTCCTCCTGCACCAGAAATCGTTCCATCGGAAACCTTAGCTACCAATTCCCCTAGCGTTTCTGCACTAACCTTGGAATTTTTAATATTCAAGCCAGATTTGTTCAAGTAACTTGCAAGTTCAACATTAATCCAATTCGCAACTCCTTTTGCATTATCCGGAGACTGTTGTAACGCCACTTCGAAGTAGTCCGCAACCTCACGCGACTGCGTTAACTGAACCGCGTCCGCTTTTATCAGACCAAGTTCATTCTCAAATCTGTTTTTCCTTTCATTTGGCAGTTCTGGAAGTTCTCGCTGCACCTCTCGGATAAAGTCATCCGATACGACTAGAGGTGGTAAATCTGGATCGGGGAAATAACGATAATCCTGGGCGTCTTCCTTTCCTCGCATGGACCGGGTAATGTTACGCTTTGAATCGTAAAGGCGAGTCTCCTGAACAATCTTACCGCCGGATTCCAAAACTTCAATCTGACGGTCGATTTCAACTTCGATACCCTTTTCCACAAAGCGGAAAGAGTTGATATTCTTAAGTTCAGTTCTCGTGCCCAGTTCATTTTGTCCAACTGGTCGCACTGAAACATTCGCGTCACAACGAAGTGAGCCTTCCTGCATATTTCCGTCGCAAATTCCCAAGTAAGTCACAAGAGTGTGTAGCTTACGCATGTAATCAGCAGCTTGCGACGCTGATCGAATGTCGGGTTCAGACACGATCTCCAATAACGGAGTCCCTGCCCTATTCAGGTCTATACCAGTCGCATCGTTAAATTGATCATGCAGCGACTTTCCAGCGTCCTCTTCAAGATGCGCACGTGTGAGGCCAACCACTCGAACTTCACCATCGACTTCTGTCTCTATCGACCCACCAGACACGATAGGAATTTCATATTGACTGATTTGATAACCTTTAGGTAGGTCTGGATAGAAATAGTTCTTTCTCTCAAAAACTGATCTACGATTAATTTTTGCGCCGACCGCCAGGCCAAAAACCACCGCCATTCGAACTGCTTCAAAATTGCAGACAGGTAGTACACCGGGAAGTGCAACATCAATCAGGCAGGCCTGCACATTGGGATCAGATCCAAACAGAGTTGAAGCACCTGAAAATATCTTGCTCTTCGACTGCAGTTGAATATGCACCTCAAGGCCGATGACGCTTTCCCACTGAGTCATGATTCCTTCACCGGGGCTTTGAGATGAAAATCAGTATGTTGCTGAAAGAGGTGTGCAACGCTAAGCAGTTTGGCTTCTTGTAAATATGGCGCAACCATGTGCAATCCAACAGGCAATCCGTTCTTGTCAAATCCAGCAGGTATAGACATTGCTGGGAGACCGGCGAGGTTGACTGCTGCCGTGTAAATGTCATTCAGATACATCAGTACGGGATCATCCATTTTTGCCCCGATCTTGAATGCAGTTGTCGGGGTTGTGGGCCCCATGATTAGGTCACATCTTTCGAACGCTCGGCTATAGTCGTCAAAAATCAGTCTTCTCACCTTTTGCGCTTTGAGGTAATAAGCGTCGTAATATCCATGTGACAACACATATGTGCCTGTCATGATTCGCCTTTGAACTTCAGAACCGAATCCTTCGCTTCGAGTTTTCTTGTACATTTCCCGTAGATCATGTCCTGATTCGCTACGAAAACCGTAGCGAACACCATCAAATCTTGACAAATTCGATGATGCTTCTGCGGGTGCAATTACGTAATAACAGGGTATCGCCGATTTACTGTTTGGCATACGCAGGCTTATTAGTCGCGCACCAAGTGCTTCAAATTCCGACAACGCCGCTTGGATGATTTCACCAACAGCCGGATCCAGCCCTTGTGCGAAATACTCTTCCGGCACTCCAATCGTTAACTCCTTTGGGGAATCTTCGATCCCGCGCATGCAATTTGGTGGGTCTACTTCGAGCGAAGTGGAGTCTCTAGGATCAAATCCACATATCGCATCAAGCATCATTGCAGCATCCTTGGCGCTTCTGGTGAATATCCCCGCCTGATCAAGTGATGATGCAAATGCAACCATCCCGAATCTTGACACGCGCCCATAGCTCGGTTTAACACCAGTAATCCCACAGAGAGCTGCCGGCTGTCGAATTGAGCCGCCCGTATCAGTCC
>CAZYSR010000087.1:0-5434 GCA_964649525.1 uncultured Gammaproteobacteria bacterium | reverse complement strand
GCAGCAGGGAAGGGTGGTACTGAATCGATCCGTGCTTTGGAATGTTCAGAACGTAGGATGGGACGATGAGTGTGACGTATGCCATGATGCAAAGATCGGCATTGTGCGAACCCATCGCATCCGCAGCTTCCTGAGTTTTGTAAGATGCCGGCTGCAGCACAGGTATGCCGGCCTGTTCAGCCGCCTGTTTCAGTGGGTCAGGTCGGCTTCCGCTATCCGGTGCACAATAGACAGCGACAACATTTTCACCCCGTTCCAACAGACGTTCGAGGACAGACTGTCCGAAAGCCTGCTGACCGTGAACAATAAGTCTCATCTTGAATCTCCTTAAACTGCACCCGCCTCTCGCAGCGTTTCAATCTCACTTTCGCTATAGCCCAGCACATCGGTCAAAATTTCGTCGGTGTGTTCGCCAAGCAACGGCGAGCGTTTTACCTCAGTTGGAGAATTTGATAGCTTGATCGGGTTACCGACCGTTCGGTATTTTCCGCGCTCTGGGTGATCAACCTCGACTACTGTGCCAGTTTTCATCAGGGCTTCTTCTTCAATTAATTCTTCAATCGACAGAATCGGACCGCAGGGGACATTCAGCGGGTTAAGAGTTTCCATGACTTCGAACTTGGTTTTTGTTTTGGTCCACTCTTCGATCATTGCAAAACACTGATCCAATTTTGGCAGTCGAACCTGAGGGGTCGACCATTCAGGATCATCAATCAACTCCTCACGCCCGATGACACGCATCAGGTGAGCCCAGCCGGGAGGTTGAATAATGACGTACACGTAGTCATTCGGCCCACCGGGTTTGGTTTTGACTGCCCAACCGGGCTGTCCGCCGCCCGATGCGTTTCCGCTTCTCGGTACGGAACTTCCAAATTCACCATTCGGGTATTGAGGGTATTCAGTCAACGGTCCGTGCTCCAGGCGCTGCTGATCGCGGAACTTCACGCGGCACAGATTCATCACCCCATCCTGCATGGCACACTCCACTCGCTGGCCGAGCCCGGTTGATTGTCGATGCACTAATGCAGCCAGAATGCCGATAGCTAGATGAAGTCCGGTGCCTGTATCACCAATCTGTGCCCCCGTCACGGTTGGCGGGCCGTCATCAAAACCAGTAGTGCTGGCGGAACCACCTGTGCACTGAGCGACATTTTCGTAAACCTTGCAGTCCTGATACGGACCTTTTCCGAAGCCTTTGACGGACGCGTAAATTATTCCGGGGTTAATTTCATGAATTTTTTCCCAGGGAAACCCCATTCGATCCAAGGCCCCTGGAGCGAAGTTTTCCACGAGTACATCACAGCAGCGAAGAAGACGTTCAAAAACCTCTTTGCCCTTTTCGTTTTTGGTGTCAAGAGTAATTGAGCGCTTATTGTGGTTCAGCATCGTGAAGTAAAGACTGTCGACATCGGGAATGTCTCGCAGTTGACCCCGAGTTGCATCGCCGACACCTGCCCGTTCGACTTTAACTACATCTGCTCCAAACCATGCGAGCAGTTGGGTGCATGTTGGACCCGATTGAACATGTGTCATGTCCAGGATTCGAACGCCATCCAAGGCTTTACTCATTAAAGTTTCTCCCCAAATTTAATTTGAATACAAAAAATTATTTATACATCGTTTGAGCCTTGGTCCCGGGAGCATATTCAGAGGGATCAACCCAGATGTTGATCACAGCAGACAGTCCTGATTTGTGGACTTGCTCTCTTGCGCGAAGCAGAGCAGGTTCAATCTGACTGGGATCGTTTACTTCTTCACCATAGCCACCCAGCATTTCGGCAAAACGGGAAAATGGTACATCACCCAACAGGTTGCCGACATCTCCGCGTTCGGCCCCGTATTTGGCAATTTGACCATATCTGATCTGGTTCATCGCACTGTTGTTTCCGATCACTGCAATATAAGGCGCACCAAACCGATTGGCTGTTTCCATATCGAAAGCCGTCATGCCAAATGAGCCGTCTCCATAGTAGCAGAGCACCTCTTTGTTCGGATGAGCAAGTTTGGATGCCATGGAAAAAGATGTTCCGACACCAAGTGTTCCAAGCGGTCCCGGATCCATCCAGTGTCCCGGTGTACGTGGCTGCACGGCCTGAGCAGATATGGTTACGACATCTCCACCATCGCCAATGTAAATTGTGTCTTCAGTGAGAAAATTGTTAATCTCCCAGGCTACCCGATATGGATGAATGGGGTTGCGATCCGACATAAACAGCGGCATGAGTTTTTGTGTGCGCTCATGTTCTTCCGCCCGCAGATTACTCAGCCAGTTTTCTCGTCCTGTGGTATTGGCGGCTGTGTTGCCTCCTGCTGCTTCGACTACGGCACTAAGGATAGTGCCAGGATTACCAACAAGTCCGAGCGATATGTCGCGATTCTTGCCAACTGTTCGGTAGTCCATATCAATTTGAACAACGGTTGCCTCGGAACGAAGCCTTCTTCCGTATCCCATACGAAAATCAAATGGCGTTCCCACAATCAGAATCAGATCTGCATTGTTGAATGCAGATCGTCGTGTTCGGTGAAAGTGGTTGGCATCTCCCGGAGGCAGAGTGCCGCGCGCCGAGCCATTAAAGTATGCCGGCAAATTGAAAGCACGAATAAATTCAATGGCGGCATCAGTTGAACCGGAAGTCCAGACTTGGGTGCCAAACAGGACACAGGGACTCTTGGCCTTAGCCAGGAGATCGGCCAATCTGTCAATATCTGCCGGATCGCCAAGTGCACTGATAGAAGCGCGGTAAGCGTTAGGACGCGGAATTCGAGCGTCTTTCAGATCAATCTCTGCATCAAGTATGTCGCGGGGTATTTCGAGATACGACGGGCCAGGTGCGCCGTTGTGGCTTTCCCTACAGGCCATGGAAACCATATCGGCGATGCGTTCGGTACTGCGCACCCCCGCAGAGAATTTGGTGATGGGTGCCATCAAATCAACATGTGGCAGATCCTGCAAAGATCCCATTTTGTGCTGGCTGAGTGCACCTTGTCCACCGATATGCAGAACGGGACTTTCAGCTCGAAAAGCATTGGCAATGCCAGTGACTGCATTGGTACAGCCAGGTCCGGCTGTGGTAACAACACAACCTGTTTTGAGCGTCTGTCGAGCGTACCCATCTGCAGCATGTGCTGCGACCTGTTCGTGTCGGACATCAATGATGCGTATGTCTTCGTCGATACAGCCATCGTAGATGTCGATGATATGCCCGCCACAAAGTGTAAAAATTGTGTCAACGCCCTCATTTTTCAGGGCTTTGGCGACCAGATGACCGCCTGTAATCTTTTCCGAATTCGCAGCGAGTACCGGTTGCTTCAAGGTCTCGCTTGCTACTGCTTGAACCATAATTCTTCCCCCTAATTTCGTGAATTCTTAGGCTTTTATTGGATGGTATACAATATACCACACACCTGTATATCAAGTCAACAGTGTGTCTTGGTTCAATTCATATGAGACAAATCAAGTAGCCAATTCGGTTGTATTGAAGTGCATTGTGTTTTGTTCCTAGAGTGAGCTGTCCGACAGCCTAGTACGGTCGGTAGTGGTTGTAGTGGCACTAATGTCGTTCCTGTTCCAAGTTGACCAATGCAACATTCGAATCACCGGATACACCGGGTAGAATGCGTGGCGACCTGTACCGTTCGCACGCCACACAGCCATTCAAGTTAGGCAATTTTGGCGATAGCAAATAGAGGGCGAATTTCATACTATTTGCTGCCGTCATCGACCTAAATGCTCATATGGTTGTTCCAGATTTTCTGACCAGGCTTTTGGGACTTCACCGCGTCGCGCGCTAGCTTTGGGTATCGCGATTGTCAATGACGGTTTAGTTTTTTTCATAAGTTGCGAAGTAAACTGCCCGCTATAGTTTTCCTTAAAGGCCCCGATACAGGGACAGAAATGTAACCTCATCTCACGATTTCGCACCTTGGCTCCAAAAAGATTCCTATGCAGCAGACCACAGTCATCCAGCCGAGGCTCATCACGCTAATTCTGCTTAACGGTCTTGCAATTTCCTCACTGAACCTGTTCCTCCCCTCCCTTCCCGGCATCTCAGCGGAATTCGAAGCCAGCTAAGCGCTCGTCATCTTTTCGATTGCAGGATATGCCGCCATGACGGCTATCCTGCAACTTGTTCTGGGTCCCCTGTCCGATCGCTTCGGACGACGGCCGGTCATCCTGTCTGGACTTCTGGTTTTTTCCCTCGCCTCACTCGGTTGTCTGCTGGCAACCGACATTGCCTCTTTTCTGTTCTTTCGGATGATGCAGGCCGCCGTCATATCTGCCCATACGGTATCCTATGCCGTCATTCGAGATTCATCCTCGGAGCGCAAGGCTGCCAGCCTCATGGGCTACGTTGTCATGGCGTGGGCCATCGCACCCATGTTGGCACCGGTTTTCGGCGGAACCTTGGATGAATTTTTCGGCTGGCGCGCGAGTTTCTGGGCATTTCTTATTACCGGAACCGTGATTTTCGCGCTTTGTCTGTTCGATTTGCATGAAACCGATATCCACCCCTCGGAAACGCCAAATGAGCAGTTCCAAACCTACCCGGAACTGCTTCGCTCCCGGCGGTTCCGGGGATATGCACTTTGCATGGCATTTTCCACTGGCGCATTTTATGCTTTCCTCGGCGGAGCACCGCTGGTGGCATCCACGCTGTTCGACATGTCCCCTGCAAGACTCGGCCTTTACATGGGCAGCATCACGGCGGGATTCATCTTCGGTAGTTTTCTTGCCGGTCGTTATGCCGCCCGAAATCCGCTGACAACCATGATGATTTCCAGGCGTGTCGTGGCCTGTGCCGGATTGCTTGTAGGGCTCGTGGTTGTGTCAATAGGATACTTGAATGAGTTTACCTTGTTCGGCACCTGTGTTTTCGTAGGTATTGGCAACGGATTCACCATGCCGAGTAGCAGTTCCGGCGCCTTGTCAGTCAGGCCGAAACTCGCGGGTAGTGCTTCGGGACTTTCTAGGGCTCTCGTGGTAGCAGGCGGGCCGCTGTGTTGGCTATCACCGGCTCGGTTCTCACGGAAGGAAGCGCAACCTACGGTCTGCTGGGTACAATGCTTGTGTCATCCGCCTTGGTACTTGGTGCCGCACTATACGTGCTGTATGTCGATCGGCACAAAACCTGACTTGTCCCTTTGTAAATCCGCAGTATTTGTCATTGTAGTGAACAACAAATGCATCGCTTGCTCGTTCTGCCTTGAGTTTACAACATTTCTCAAACTGTGACCGAAGCCTTGAAATTTCAAAATCAAATCAAGTTGTCATCGAACTCGAAATGACATTTTCCAGGAATGATTGACTTTACAAGTCAAGTCTAAACCAAATGACTAAAAAAACAAAATTTTTCTGAAACACAAGATCCGGGATTGAAGTCCCATTTTTCCAAAACCTTTAATCAATCTTGCCGAGCGATTGCAGTCTTTCAAT
>CAZYSR010000086.1:0-5117 GCA_964649525.1 uncultured Gammaproteobacteria bacterium | reverse complement strand
CATTTGTTAATTTTAAATGAAAGTTACGAGTTTCGACAGTCCACAGATTTCATAGTGGAGAATATCTCTGCATTGAAGACATTCGAGTATTCGCTTAGTTCAGGTCGCGATAACGGTGTCACTGATGTTGAATTTCTGCGCAATGTCGACGCCTTCGCAGAGTGGCTTCGAATGCAGCCGGAAGTTTCTTACGTTGTGTCATTTACTGACGTTCTTAAGCGGCTGAATGAAAACCTGCATGGTGACGACCCCAATTTTTATAAGCTGCCGGAGGATTCTGAACTTGCCGCGCAATACTTGCTGCTTTACGAATTCTCTTTGCCAGTTGGACGCGATCTAAACAATGTCATTGATGTCGAACGTTCCAAAACTCGCTTAACAGCTGTTGTGAAAGGTTTGTCGATTGGTGAGAAGATTGAACTCGACGAACGTGCGAAATCCTGGCTCCAACTAAATGCTCCAGGAATGGCAACCGGAGCAACCGGAGTTACGATAGTCGGATCATATTCAGTTATGCGAAATATAGAAAGAATGCTGATCGGCACTATCGTTGCGATGTCCATCGTTTCGTTGCTACTGATATTCGTCTTTAGAAGTTTCCGGTTTGGTTTGATTAGCCTGATACCCAATTTCGTTCCTGCCATCATGGCTATGGGGGTATGGGGATATGCCGTAGGGCAGGTTGATGTATCGGCTTCGGTTGTTACCGCAATTGCTTTTGGCATCATCGTGGACGATACGATACATCTTATGACAAAATACCTACGAGCGCGAGCTAGCGGGAAGTCACCCGAGGATGCTATCCAGCCGGTTTTTCGAATAGTGGGTCGGCCGCTAGTAACAACGACAGCGATTTTTACCTTGGGATTTATGGTGTTTGGAACGTCAGCGCTGTCTGCTAATCAGACACTCGGCGTGTTGGTGGGACTAACTGTTGTAATGGCATTGGTGGCGGATTTACTTTTGTTTCCACCGTTGCTAATGGCTTTGGACAAAACTAAGGGTAAGCTGAGTGATTTTAAGGAAGGGAATTCTCATCGCGCGCACTAGCAAAACTTAAGCGCAATTTTCAGGATTTTGCCTCGCTCACATCGAAATTACACATTCGATTTGGAGATGAGGTGCGCACTTCAAAAATGCTTCTTGCTGCACCCTAGTTCATTTTAAATGCAGTTTGAGGGTCGTCGAAGTTTCGAGTCGAAGCTCTATGAAATGTCAAATCGAGACTTAGCCTCGACTAAATGACAATCTCTTCACTCAGGAAGGAAAATCCTTCAATTGTTCAGCTATATGGACTTTTAATTTTTTGCTGACTGACAGTGAGGCATAGGCATTGAATTTAAACTTGAAATTCGGGTCTGACAGTTCCAGCCTGTAGTGATGTGCGATCATCAATAGATTGACAGCCATGTGCTTCACCACCCAGCGTATTCCGAGGCACATATGGATGCCCAGTCCGACTGGAGCAAATGAGGTACTGCGATGCGCGTTGGTGGGCGGAAGATAACGGTCAATGTCAAATTTAAATGGTTCTGGGAAGGCCTCTTCCATAAAGTGTGTGGCTCCCATTACAATGAAAACACGTTCTCCAACGGGTAACTCGATGTCATCGACTAACCACGAATTTGACACGTTTCGAGGAATCAAATAGACTACAGGGTATATTCGTTGACACTCAAGCACAAAGCGGTGAGTAACGTCGATATCCGATAAATCTATGTTCTCTGGGTCTGGATCGCCATTGGAAAAAATGGCATCGGCTTCGCTCCGAATTTTTGCATACAAGTCGGGTTGTGTTACCATGGCGTAAATGGCGCAGCCCATGAGATCGGAAAAGTACTGGCTTGCAAGCATCGGCGACGAAAGCATGAATCTCAAATTCGCCTCGGGGAAGAATTGCGGGTCGCTGGCGTACAAAGAGAGTGTTTCATCAGCAAGTTCCCAGGGTTGACCAACTCGTTGTTCAGGCGTATGGTTCTGTTGAACTCTTTTGACTGCGTCATCAACAGCTTTGCGACCGCGCTTCATTCGTGAAGAACTAAACAATAATCGTGTCACAAACTTGGGTGGATTAAAGACGATGTGGATCATTTGAACAGCGTTCTTCCACTTCATTACATCCTCAAAAATATCGTTCGTTTCCGTACTCGTGAGAAGTGGCATGACTTGAGCATTAGATAATTTCCGTGAAGTTTCATAAACTTGCACATGTGAACCCACTTTCCAATGACTCTTCATGTGGTTACGAATCATATCGAAAACAGAATTCATCTCACTCTCAAGTTTCCTGACCGAATAGGCTCGCTGCAAAGCTCTACGCAAAGTGAAGTGATCGGACCCGTCAAGACTGACTAGCACCCCGATACCGCCGTATTCATTTTCCACACCTTGATAAAACTTCTTCGATGTCAGGTACAGGCGCCCATTACGATGAACCCAGCGGTTGATATCGACACCGGCAAGGAAAGTCAGAGGCTGAATTAAAGGTATGTTAAACCGAAAAACCGAACCATACTCTTTAGCGAAATCTGCAAGCATCGCAGGAATATTACCGTTCCAAACGTGTCGATTCTTTAGAATCTTAAACAGTGGAACGGACGGAATTTTTTTCTTGAAACTGGGACGTCGTAGTAACGGAACAGCAATAGATTCTTTGACTGCAGCAGCAATTGAGCGGCCGATCAGTTCCATTTGACAGATTTGCTCAATTCGTTTTTCTGCTTCCTCATCAAGTTCAAACATGAAGTGAAACAAACCACACGAATGAACAAGGCCGACAATGATGATGTCTCTCGGAAAAGGAATTGTGTCAGAAAAAATAGCATCGCTAATTCGCGACTTGATGAACTGACTAGCCGTATGTTCATGAGAGTAACCATGCAACTGTGCATGCCACATTGCGGGAGCCAGTGTCCAGAACTCGCCTTCATGATGCTTCAGAATTTCCAATTTAACCAGACGGTCAAGCGTGGAATCGATTATGTCCTCCGCGTGAACAGCGAGCCGTTCGATCCAGTAGCGGGTATTGTGAGGAGTCTTGTCCTTCGAGATTGCCTTCAGACAAAGATCTAAAACTGGATCGCCAGTTTCTGTCGGGTCCAATACGACAAGTGATTCAATGTCCGTATCAATTCGCGACTGTAGGGAAAGGTCTGCGAGTGCGGCTCCAATGACAGCACAATTCAAAGACCAGCCGGGTACTTGATAAAAGTACCCGGTCTGCTCGTTTAGTAGCATCAAAATCAGTTCATCAGGCAAATTCAACTGTTGCCGCGTTGCCATAGTTTTACAACCGGTTGCCGATCATATTGTAGGTGTCTGATCTCACTCTGAATAGCAGAAACGATAATTGAATCAAATTATACTCCTGTTGGATTACTCGTAACTTATTCAAATTCAAGGCATTACGATAATCCGACTATTGGGTCCTACAAGATAAGATACTTGCCAGGAATCGAGAATCACAATTTACTGATCGTTTCATTAATTGATGGAGTATGCAGTCTTTTTTCTAAAGTGCAATAGAGACCCACAGCGAAAGTTCGAGTGTTGTCGTCCGCGCTCGAGACACAATAAATTACCCGCATTGTTCATTTGAGCCGACATCCGAAGCAATTGCAATGCAAATTCCAAATCGGACTGCAATCGGTATCAAGATTAAGTCTCGTCCCTATTGGAACTGACCGCGAATCAGCGGCTAATTCTGAAATGTAATTGCTGTCAGTTTCGGCTGCCAATCGCCTCGTGAGCACAAAAAAATGCGTTATTTGAAAACACTGATTAATATTGGTGAGCACTCGTCGGACAGGACTTTTCTTCCGAACTCAAACACTCTGCTAGTGTTGGTGGCTTAATTGTGCATTCCAGCAATTCTGACGACGGATAAGCAATTGATTTTTGCTTGCAATTCTAAAAGCGCCGCGGTCAACTAAAATTCAATGACCATTGAAACCGGTTTGTGATCGGAGCCCACCGCTTTCGAATGGATTTTTATTGATTTGATTCGATCGCTCAGCGAGTAGCGAACAAAACAATAGTCCATCCTCACATCTTTCCCGCGTCGCTCCGCCGTCGTTCCAGACATTTCGGAGTTACCCACCACTTTCCAGGCATCGACAAAGCCCTCCGGATTAATCACGCGCCCGCCATAATCAGATTTTATTCCGACAACTCGGGAATACTCTGCAGAATCAGGTGTGAAGTTAAAGTCACCCATCAAAATTGATTCGCGGGGTAGCGTAGATACATCAGCCTGCCCGGCAAAGTCTGTATTTGCCGATTTACCGGCAATTGGTCCACCCTCTCTTACCGCATTTTGATCAACATCAAGCAGTCTCTCAATCTGTTGCAATCGAACTTCGGCACTAATGTGTGTAAGATGAACCGAATAAACTCTGACCTGATGACCGTTGCATTCGACAACTCCCTCCAGTGCACTTCTCTGGATACTGAGTGGACCAACTGAGGCAAATTTGGGTAGAAGATGATTTCTAGAGGTGATGATTGGATTTCGCGCAAGTAGCATGTTGCCAAATTGTTGACGCCGATTGATCACCTCTCCATCGGGGAGTACATAGTCCGCAGAAATGTCAACACCAGCACCATAGACCCAGTGGTGATATTTGAGCCGCTTGGCCAGTTCCTTGACCTGATCAACATTACCTGAGCGAGGAAAAAATCGCTCCACCTCCTGAAGGGCGATAACGTCAGCGCTTTCCACAGTATGTGCAATACGATCCAGGTCGTAAACTCCATCTAAACCGCGTCCGAACTGAATGTTGTATGTCATAAACTTCATGCTGAGTGTCCTGAGAGTGTGCCAGTATCGATTCGTTGAAAAATGAACGTAGCAAAAATCCAGTTTTACTCGAATGAGGCTACACCGAACAAATTAGTTTCCAAATCTGACAGAATGGCAAAGGTTCCAATATCTGGTTCATGAATTGGTCCATGTACGACACTTCCACCCAACCGTTTACATGTATCCACTTTTTTGTGTAGCTGTTCAACATGAAAATAGGGCACCCACACTTCCTGACCCCCCGTCTCTTCGATTCGGTCGTGCAAACCACCCACCATGTCTTCACCATCCTTGAAATACCAATACGACTCTATCT
>CAZYSR010000085.1:0-4128 GCA_964649525.1 uncultured Gammaproteobacteria bacterium | reverse complement strand
TGCAATGTCCGGTTCCAACGCAATTTGTACAGTGACTGTCCTGCTCGAAACTGGAATCTTAGAGATGCGCGAGCCTGAGACCACTGTGGTGCTAGACACACCCGCCGGTCTTGTGACCGCAACTGCCGAATGTTCAAATGGCAAGTGTATCAACGTGGAAATGGAAATGCCACCTTGTTATGTCGATGCGTTAGATACTGCGGTCGATGTGCCAGGAATTGGCCAAATTAAACTCAGCATCGCTTTCGGTGGAATTTTTTATGCGCTGGTTGATCCGTCAGAGTTTAACCTGACCATTGAACCCAATTCAGCAAGAGCGCTGGTTGAGGCCGGTAGCAGCGTACAGAGGTATGCCAATCAGCAACTTCAGATTCTCCATCCTAAACACCCGGAACTGAATGGACTTTCCTACGTGATGTTCATGTCAACGATGAGTGACGGCACCTTGAAAAGTGCAACCATTTTACCGCCCGGAAGAGTTGATCGCTCGCCTTGCGGGACCGGTAATTCAGCGCGAATGGCGCTCATGCATGCGCGTGGTGAGGTTCAGCCTGGCAATACCTTTCGTGCACTTTCCATTATTGACAGCCGTTTTGAAGTCGAGCTAAAGAGAACAACCGAGGTTTACGGAAGACCAGCGGTTGTCCCTGGCATAAAGGGACGGGGATGGATTCATGGCATTCATCAGATTGGGGTTGACCCATCTGACCCTTATCCTTTAGGTTACTGCCTATCGGATTGCTGGGGAGATGGCCTAGATTTGTTGAACTAGAACTTGCTACGAGTAAGGGGGCAACTTGGTATGTTGAAAGATCATAACCCAGATCACTTTTCTCGATGCTTGGAGTCGGGACGTGTACCCCACCACATCGCAGTGAGCGTAGCGATACCAAATAGCGCAAATGCGCAAGCTAGAAAATTAACCGTTCCGTCGAAAAACTGTCCTGCGATGCCACCAAGTGTCACTGATACCAGAGTTGCCATTGCTGATGTCAGTGCTGCACCGATTCCAGCTACATAACCGAGCGGTTCCATTGTGAGTGCGCTGAGATTGCCAAAAATTGTACCCATCAGAAAGAACAGCACACCTAAATAGCCGGTAAAGAGCCAAAGCGGCGGCAAACTGTCGAAGGTTACAAAACCAGCAAATGCAGCAAAAGAGATTACGGATACAGAGAGCGCCGAAAATTTCGAAATTTGATGCATTCCCCAAGCCCGAAGCAACCGGTCATTGACTAGCGCACCAAATCCGATTGCAAGTGCAAGTGAACCGAAGTACGCGGGAAAGAGCTTGCCAGTATCATACGCCTCCTGGAATACCTGCTGTGCGGTACTCAGATACGCAACAAATGGTGCAAATATAAATCCGGTTGCAAGAGCGTACCCAAGTGCCTGCCGGGTGCGCAGCACGATGCCGACGGAATGAATAACGGCTCGCGGTGCGACTGATAGCCGATTCTCAACCGCAAGGGTTTCTGGCTGACGGAAGAAGAACCAAACAAAAACAATTACGGCCAGTGTAAGAAATGTGGCGAAAATCAAACGCCAGTCACCCAGTAAAAGAATCGTTTGTCCAAGTAGTGGTGCTATGGCAGGAACCAGTATGAAAATCGCCATAGAGAAGGACATAATTCGCGCCATCTGCTGTCCGCTGAACTGGTCGCGGACCAGAGCCATGGTTACAATCCGTGGACTCGCTGCTCCGACACCCTGAAGAATGCGACCTATGATCATTGTCTCAAATGACGATGCAAAAATACTGACTACGCAGCCAACCATGAAGATCAAGAGGCCAGTAATAATTGCTGGTTTCCTGCCTATGCGGTCTGATAATGGACCAAACAGCAACTGCCCCAAACTTAGGCCGACAAACAACGCTGTAATTACAAACTGAGCTTCATTTCGATGCTGCGCTCCTAAATCCCGGCCGATTTCTGGAAGCGCAGGCAACATAGCGTCGACACTCAGCGCAACCAACGACATCAAGATTGCAATGAGTGGAACAAACTCCCCGGTTCGAAGTTTTTTCTGTGGTGAACGAAGCATAGAATTCGATTCTCAGCTAGCAACTACGGTGCTGGCAATCCTCATTTCTGGGCTACGAATGATGTAACCGGCAAACCATCGGTTTCGGAGGTTCGGGCTAACCAACTCGCACAACGGATCAAATTGGCGTGTATCAGAAACTTGGTTATGTCCAGTGACCATGGGAGGCGATCAAAATCAAGCTATTACTCGCTCTGAGAAATGCGCATAGCAGTATAACTCGCATCTAGCGTGCGTTTCCATCAGACGGCACCGGTTGTTTCAGTTAACAAAGAATCGTTTGAGCCAACTGATATCGTTAGAGTAATTTAATTAATGCAGATACGGATTCTTCAATATTTGGTCGCCAGATTAGGCTACTAGTAGGCTACTAGGTTTTCCGACCGCGATGCCACCTGTATTAACAGAGTCTTGTCTCGCGCTAACTTACAGCAAAGATCGCTCGAAGTCTAGGTCTCAGTACCACTCGCTGAAGCGGTGCAGGAAATGTGTGCTGAGTACGGAAAAGTAATTATCAAACTGATGGTTGCAGCTAAGGGTTTAATGTGCTGAATCGTTCTCAGGCAATTTAAATGTTGAAGACTAAATTAATCACACAGAGGTAATCAACTAACCTGTTGGATCAAATTCAGGTTCATCGTCTTCCTCTTCTTTTTCTATTTTCTTCTTGTAGGTCAGCTTCGAAAAGTAAAGACCAATCTCAAACAGCAGCCACACCGGAATTGCCAGCATCGTCTGGGAAAATACATCCGGCGGAGTAAGAAACATGCCAACTACAAAAGCGCCGACAATGATGTACGGACGTTTTTTGCTCAGGCTTTCTGGCGTCGTTGCTCCTGCTTTCACCAATAAAACTGTCGCGATTGGCACTTCGAAGGCAATACCGAACGCGAAAAACAGTTTCAGAACAAAACTCAGATACGAGTTAATGTCGGTCATGACCGCAACGCCCTCTGGTGCCGTTCCCGTAAAAAATGCAAAAATGACAGGAAAAACGACGAAGTAAGCAAAAGCCACACCTAGATAAAACAAAACGCTGCTTGAGACCAGCAGCGGTAATACTGTTTTCTGTTCGTGCTTGTAGAGACCAGGTGCAACAAATGCCCACATCTGATACAGCAAATAAGGAATAGTCACACCGAAAGCAAATGCGAAAGCAAACTTAAACGGTACAAAAAACGGCCCGTGTGGTTCGGTGGATATCATGCTGTTGCCTTCTGGCAACGCCGCCATCAGTGGTGCTGCAAGCTGCTCATAGAGTGTGTTGGCAAACGGCGCACAAATTATGAAAATACCCAGTACCGCGAAGACACAGCGCATCAGACGCTGTCGCAGCTCAACCAAATGCGAGATAAACGTAGTTCCAGTTGTGTTTGGGTCGCTTGCGCTTTTTGACATTCTATGCGACCGTATTTGTTCGCTCAGCAGTCGATTCTTCAGTTACAACTGGCTTCAATTTCTTGGGTTTTTTTGGTTTAGGTTTTTCGGCAGCTGAACTGGCTTTGGAGGCTTTGGAGGCTTTAGTGGCTTTTACTGCAGGTTCAGTTTTTTCATTTTTATCAGCCTGTTTGGGCGAATCTGCCACCTTTTTAGGTTCGGATGATTTGGCTTCTGCCTCAGGCTCATCAGTTATTTTTTCGTTCAGCGTCTCAGTTGTCTCCTCCAGTACGGACTTCGCTTCTTCAATGTCCTTCTTGATTGAAGCTTCTTCAAACACCTCTTTCGATTCCTCAACCGTTTGCTTCACCTCATCCTTAATCTTTTTCAAGTCAGAAGCGTCAAGTTCGCGGTCGATATCTCGTTTGACCTCAGCCAGCATACGCCGAGCTTTACCTACCCAAAGACCAATTGAACGAGCCGCGCGCGGCAATCGCTCTGGCCCCAGAATGAGCAAGCCAATCAGGGCGATTATTGCAATTTCCCAAAAACCGATATCAAACATCCGAATACCACTCCGGTCTGAGTCGATTCAGAATTCAAGCGTTTTCTTTTTTGGCTTCGACTTCGACTTCGCCTTCTTTCAGTGTTTCCTGGCTTCCATCCGCAAGCGCTTCGGAAGCGTCGCCTTCACCTTCTGCAGTC
>CAZYSR010000084.1:0-2372 GCA_964649525.1 uncultured Gammaproteobacteria bacterium | reverse complement strand
GCCCAAATGGTGGCGAAGAGTCTTGTCATTGAAAAATTTTCGCCATCAATGGACGAAGAAATTCAAAAACACACTGCCGGCTTGATTTCGAAAATCAGAGCCTCCGAAGAAGGCAAGGAAGGCGTCGGTGCCTTTCTTGATAAGCGATCTCCTGCCTGGCGAAAGCATTGAATGGATTAAACAGTTGTTTCGAAAACTGCTGATTGCCAACCGCGGAGAGATCGCCTGTCGGATCATTCGAACTGCACAACGTCTCAATATTCCTGTTGCGACAGTCTACTCCGACGCAGACCGAGATGCTCTACACAATTCATTGGCGGAGGAATCAGTCTACCTTGGTGCGTCTCGCCCTTCTGAAAGTTATCTAAATGTCGATCGAATAATCGAAGCGGCCAAACAGGTGGGTGCCGACGCGCTTCATCCGGGCTATGGTTTTCTATCAGAAAATAGCATTCTGGCTGAAACTTGTGAAAAGGAAAACATCGAATTCATCGGTCCGCCTTCGCACGCAATTGAATGTATGGCATCGAAAGCGCAAGCAGCTGCAATTGCTATTGAAGCGGGTGTACCAGTGTTGCCTGGTTTTCGAGAAACTGAAAATAGCGATGACAGCTTAGCCAAGCTGGCACAAACTATTGGTTTTCCAATATTGCTCAAAGCTGCACTGGGAGGCGGAGGGCGAGGAATGAGCATCGTTCACTTCGAGCACCAGTTGGCCGAGAGTTTAGTCGCGGTAAAAGCTCAGGCTAAAGAATTCTTTGGCAATGATCTCATCATCATTGAAAAATACCTAAATCCCGCGAGACACGTTGAGGTTCAAATAGCAGCCGACAAACATGGGAATGCTGTCCACCTGTTTGACCGAGACTGTTCTGCCCAGCGCCGATATCAGAAAATTGTGGAAGAGGCTCCAGCACCACAAATAAATCAGAAAATACGCGAGCGCATGTACGCAGCTGCGATATCCCTCACAAAAGCTCTTAATTACTCCAGCGTTGGAACCGTCGAGTTTTTACTGGCTGACACTGAATTCTATTTTATGGAAATGAACACTCGGATTCAGGTCGAACACACGGTAACTGAACAGGTTGCAGGAGTCGATCTTGTGGAATGGCAGCTTAGAATTGCTGCAGGAGAATCCATTTCGGATTGGAAAATCCCAAGCTCTCCAAATGGACACTCGATTCAGGCGCGAATTTATGCAGAAAATCCAGAGAAGGGATTTTTACCGTCACCTGGTCACATCCGATATCTGCGTTATCCATCTGAATCAGATCATTTACAAATGCATATAGGCGTTCGACAGAATGATGTTGTCGATGTGCACTACGATCCCTTAATCGCTAAAGTTGTCGTTAGTGACTCAGATCGGCCAAAAGCTATTGACCGACTAAAACAGGCGTTGAGAGATCTGCACGTAGTCGGTGTCGACACAAACGTAACTTTCTTGTCGAACTTAATTACAACTCACGACTTCGCTACCTGTACACACGATATCAAATACGTCGAGAACAACCTGCCAGAACTAACTGCAAAAAATCGAGAGTTACCTTCTGAAATTCTAGCGCTAGCTCTACTTTACCTGACATCGAAATCAACTGAAATATGTCCAAAAGCCTTTATCGAGAATGACGACAAATATTCACCGTGGCGAACAAATAGTGGCTGGCGACTCAATTCTCGCAAAGAAATTGCCTGTAGTTTTGAATGCAATGATCAAATCTTCAACGTCAGTGCACTACTTGGCGAGCAACCGATTGTTGTAAAAATTAAGGAACTAGAGTTCAGGTGCTCTAATGTTCAAGTCTTCGATCATGCAATTGAGGCAAAGATTGATGATGTTGAATGGACACTACCAGTGATTTTGCTGGAAGATGAAATTTATTTGTTTCATCAAAGTTCAAGGTATGGATTGCGGCTATCAGATCGACTTTCTGTAGCGCGATCCGCTAGCGTTGACGCCGGATCACTAACTGCACCATTACCTGGGCGAATTGCACGGGTCTTGGTTGAAGAAGGCGAATCTGTATCAACCGGACAAGTCTTGATCGTTGTTGAAGCGATGAAGATGGAGCATCCGATTGCCAGTCCAATAGATGGCGTTGTAAGTTCAATACCATATTCTGAAAATCAACTCGTCGATGAAGGAGCAAGTTGTGTCTTTGTAGAACCATCGAAACAATCAGACAGATCCTCCAACAATGAATAAGGGTAGACCCAATTACGTGCGGCTGGTTGAGGTAGGACCACGTGATGGACTCCAGAATGAGCCCGAACATACCACAGTCGCGTTTCGAGTTGAACTCGTAGATCGTTTGTCCGCTTGCGGATTAAAGACCATAGAAGTTGGCAGTTTTGTGTCACCCAAATGG
>CAZYSR010000083.1:0-1893 GCA_964649525.1 uncultured Gammaproteobacteria bacterium | reverse complement strand
TGGGTTCAGCCAGAGTGTAACATCGGTTGCATCGGTATGTAGGAGTGCTTCTTCAGCGAACCAGCTATCAATGGTGGTGGCCGCATCTGGACCTTCATACTGAATTGGTACACTCGCTTCCGATTTTCCCAAGTGGGTGTTGTTGCTAACAGTCAACTGTCCATTGCTGAAACGAAATTCGGTGCGGTGGTTGGGGTTATCTTCCACATGAATGATTCGGAGTGCCCAGAGCAACTTTTCGCGATTCACCTTAACCTCTAAAGGGGCGGCTGTACCTTCCAAAACTGATAGATAATTTGGGAAATTCTCTTGTGGCAAGAGACACCTTAACACAACATCTTCAACATCAAAACTCACAGCGTTTTCAGCAAAACGCAGTCGGCAAACCTCTGATTTTAAGGATTCTATCAGGTTGACCATCTTTACGCAAGCGTTATAAGATATTGCTCGCTTTGGGACCGGTGTTTCCGTGTCCCCTAACTCACGCATGACTGGCAACGTCAACACCGCCATCCGTTTCCCATCGGTGGTCACGATCCGGTATTCACCATCATGCGGATGAAAAAGTGCCCCCGTAATCCCAGCGCGTTGGTTTGCTCCCTCCACGTCTGACGGTTTTTCTGATGCAAACAAAACAGTATTCAGTGCCTTCCCGAACTGCGACGCTGGAATTTCATACTCGTGTACATCTGTCGGTTCTTCAAGTGCCGGATCCAGACCTTTTTCGGCGTATGTACGCACGACGTGTTGATGCTGCTCGCCTTCAATGTCCAGACACCCATGCCTTTCGTGGTGACTGAACTGCAACGTCTCGTTGGTCGTATGTTCACAAATACACGGCAGTGCATCTGCGGAAATGGTTGCCGTACCGGGGACTTCAACTTCAGCTGGAATTGTGTGGTCAATACAGAATTTTCCATCGTCAGTGTCACATCGGAACTGCAATTGCGCCGCTTGCGCTGTTATCGACAGGTGCGTTTTCGGTTCATCAAGTTTCAAAAGTGCTAATGCCCGTTTCAGTGTAGCAACATTACAGGTGAATTTCATCGGTTCCTCCCTACCCATAGGACAGGCATCGGGAACGGTCTTTTCGCCAGCGATGCCCTATCGGTCGCGTTTTTCCAGTCCAAATTTAGAACAGATCCTTGAGCGATGTGTTCCGTTGTTTCAATAACCGTAACACCTTATCGCGCAAGGCTTTTCGCGCACGTTGCCGAAGAGATTTTACAGCGGTCTCGCTCCGTTGAACGATTTCTGCAATTTCTCGATTTGGTGTACCTTCCAATTCGCCCAACACCAGTACAGTCCGGTCGATTGGGCGCAATTGGAGTAGTGCTGCTTGCAAAAATTCTGCGCTTTCGGAGCGGATTAACCCCTTGAGTGGGGTTTCCGTCGAAGTTGCCGGGCTGGTAAACACCTGTGTCATCTCGTCCACAGCTGTTATATCCAATGGAATCGTCCGGTATCGTTGACGCTGGCGCATCAGGTCAATGCACCCATTATATGCAATGCGAAAGAGCCACGCCCGGACAGATGCGGGGTCGAGCAACTCAGACCAACCTTGGTACGCTCGCAGAAAGGTCTCGGCTGTCATATCCTCGGCATCCGTTGGATTTCCTAGTAACCGCAGAATAAACCGATAGATAGCGTCAACATGTAATTCATACGCTTCGGTGAATGATGCCTCCACAAATATAGTACCTCGTCGGCTCGTGTTTTCAGGATATTATGACGAAGAAAGCGGGATCAGGCATCGAAAATAATGCTTAAACGCAAAAGGGGATTCCCAATCCATTGAGAATCCTCTTACCAACCTCTTCTCTATCTACGGGTCCCTCAAGACCTGTTATCAAACGAAGTAGTGAATACGCTTCTTGGACACCGGTCCTACGT
>CAZYSR010000082.1:0-3464 GCA_964649525.1 uncultured Gammaproteobacteria bacterium | reverse complement strand
GCGCTATGGGTAAAGTCTACCTAAGGTCTAAGGCGACCGCTGGGTTATGTCAGGCATTTCTCAGTATGGTGCCGCGCTACGACTTGTATCTGGAGACGTACTTAGTAACGCCGAACTCCACATTTTGTTAGTGCCGAGTGTCCTGCAAAAATCCGCATCATTGCTGGAGATTTCTACAAAAGTACTCGGCATCAAACCCATAAAAATCTGCTCTTGTCTACCATGTGATTGAGTGCGAAAAAGCACTCATGCGCGTATCACGATTCGATAAAGTAATTCTTTTTACTGATTCAGAGAAGAATGCTTTATGAATTCAATAACAGACATTCAATCTTTAGCGCTGCTTTTACCGAAGGATTTCGACTCAATCATTGAAGAGCCGGTCACTTCCATTCGGGATGAGGGATTTTCTAATTTATGTATTTTGATTTATCGAAATCTGATTCGTCATTTTCTGTATTGGCTTGTTCAGATTGGCTGTGTCATCGCAAAAATCGCTGCAACTGTAATCGAGCGCTTTATACAGTACGAGTGCGACTGCCGTGACGAGAGATCAAAATTGCTCGTGCATCCTCGTCGGCGGTACAAATCTTCCGATTCGTCTGCTATTTGGAATGTTCAGGGAGAGTTCGGTGCAACGGGGTTTTGGAACAAGACATCAGGCTTGTCGATGAACTTGTTTTGCTGTTACATCTGTTGTCTTGTATCAGGAACGATGGCCATTGACCGAGTGGGAATTCATCACATCGCGATGGAATGAAAAAGTCCATCAGAGCAAGCACTTACAGCTTGCTCTGATGGACTAAGTCGACACAGTACAACCGGTTTTTGCAGTGGTTTATCTGATTTTCCAATAAACACCTTACAATGAACGGTGTGATTCAATCAAATGTTTCCTGCACTCATCTCCCTAGCAAGGTGGTCTGCCTGCCGAATCGCCAAAGCGACAATAGTGAGAGTTGGATTTTCAGCCGCACCCGTAGTAAATTGCGAACCGTCCGATATGAACAGATTCTCAATATCATGGGTTTGTCCCCAGCGGTTCACCACACCATCGGCCGGATTCTCGGACATGCGATTTGTTCCGAGATTGTGCGTAGATGGGTAAGGTGGCGTTGGGAATGTCCTAGTTGCACCTACCGCGTCGTACACTGCTTGACCTTGCCTGTAAGCATGATTACGCATCGCGATATCATTGGGGTGATCGGAGAAGTGCACATTTGGTACCGGTAAACCATATTGATCCTTTACGTCTTGGCTGAGTGTTACACCGTTGCTCTCCTGAGGCATATCCTCGCCAACCAGCCACATACCAGCCATGTTTTCGTAGGAATCAAGTGCGCTGGCGAATTCTCGGCCCCATGCGCCGGGATCGAGAAAGGCTGCCATAAACGGCAGACCCAGACCAAGCGTTTCCATCTCGTAGCCACCAACAAAGCCGCGCGAGGGATCGTGACCGGATTCATCCGTAATTATCCCCGCCATGGTGGTACCTCTCCACATTTTCACAGGCTGTTCAAAGACAGCATAGACAGAACCTGTCATATGACGCATGTAATTTCGCCCTACCTGACCGGAACTGTTCGCCAGTCCGTCGGGAAACATGGAGGACGCTGAGTTCAGCAACAACCTCGGACTTTCAAACGAGTTGCCTGCTACACAAACAATTCGAGCCTTCTGCATCTGCAACTGGCCGTCTTTATCAAAGTACTCAACTCCAGTGACTTTGCCTTGATCGTTGTGCACGATCCGTGCGACGTGCGACTGTTCACGCACTTCAAGATTTCCGGTTGCTTCACCGCGCGGTATGTCAGTGTAGGCAGCCGACCACTTGGCGCCAAATTTACAGCCTTGGAAACAGAATCCAACCTGCTGGCACGGCGGTCGTTCGTCATAGGTAGCCGAATTTATGGCCATACGGCCAGTATGTACTCCTTTGTAGCCGAGTGCTTTCGCGCCTTTTTCGAAAACTTTGAAGTTATTGTTGCCGGGCAAGCCATCACGTCCACCGGTACGAGTTACACCAAGCTTGTCTTCAGCTTTTGTGTACCACGGATCCATTTCCTCGGCATCAATTGGCCAGTCAAGGAGAGTCGCGCCGTCGACCGCGCCATAATTAGTCGCAGCCTTCCATTCATGCGGCTGAAAGCGCAAAGAAGCGCCAGCCCAGTGCACAGTTGTACCGCCCACAGCTTTAACAATCCATGCGGGCAATCCGCTGAAATCCCTGGAAACCCTCCAGTCACCCGAAGTTGTTCGTGCGTCAAGCCATGCTAATTGCACAAAACTGTCCCACTCGTCATTCACATAATCCTGTGGCAGATAACGTCCACCGGCTTCGAGTGCAACTACACTCACACCCTTTTGCGACAACTCATTCGCAAGCACGCCGCCACCGGCGCCTGTTCCAATGACTACGACAACACTGTCATCGTTCATATTAAATGGTGCTCCCATTGTTCTATACCTCCATTTCGACCTTATAGCCAGTTAATATCATCGAAACCGCGGGTTATGTAACCGCCTTTTGAGAAGCTCTCGCCTTCGTATCCGAAAATCGGCCAGACTGCTTTCTGGTTGTAAAGTCCAGTTACAAGTCCACCTCTGATCTGTTGAAAAAAGGGAGTGTCCTGTATGGAGCGCAAGACCTCGACCCGCTGACTTTCCCAGCCGGCATCGAGATAGCTTGAATGACCCAATGTGCGTGCAGCTTCATTGAGCATATTGATTCCTTCTTCAATTCCGGCAGCGGCTTCCGCCGTGTCATAACCTTTGATGGCTACTACGTAATATTCATCACCCACCCTGTCATGAGGGTAGATGTCCCGCGCCATCTGCAGCAATGTCGCAAAGGTAGACGAATCAAGTGACATGGTTTCGTAGGCCCAAGCTGCATTTGTTGCAGCTAGGAACCCCGAACCCATGGCAAAGGATGCGCCTACAGCACTTGCGCGCTTTAGTAGATCGCGCCGGGTCAAAAGCCTTAAATTCTGATTTTCATTCATGTTTACTTCCCTCATTATTCTAGATTGTTGATTTATACATAACGACCACCGGATTCGATTACTTCAATTTGGTAACCGTCGGGGTCCTGTACAAAAAAGAAACGTGCTACGATCTCGCCTCCCGGGGCAAATTCAACGAGGTTGCGCGGACTGAGCCCCTCTGCTTCAAATCGTGCGTGTTCCGATTCCAGATTGGGCACAGTTACGGCCAGATGTCCATAGCCATCCCCGAGCTCGTAAGGTTCTGTTCGGTCTTTGTTTATCGTCAGTTCAAGTTCGAAATCAGCTTCAGAGTTACGCAAATACACCAAGGTAAATGAGGTATTGCTAAAAGTAGTGCGCCGGGGGAAAGCGTCACTAAGCAGCTACCTGGTCGGTTTCATTGTATTTCAACACTTCAATTCCATTTTTAAACTTCACTCCTCTGATCACCTTGTCCAGTTCCCTGAATCCGCGCAG
>CAZYSR010000081.1:0-6663 GCA_964649525.1 uncultured Gammaproteobacteria bacterium | reverse complement strand
TCTACTACAAAACCTTTCTGTGGCCCAATTGGGGCTGGCATCGAATTTATGAAAAAGTGATCAGGAAATTTGCCGGCATAGGACGTGTTCAAATCAATGGGTCGGGTAATTTTTCTGAAACTGCGGATAAGCGACACAAGTATTGCCAGATTTTGATCATTGGAAGTGGACCGGCGGGTTTGAGTGCGGCATTGACCTGTTCGAGAAACGGAATTCGCGTTGCACTGGTTGAGCAAGAACCATTGTTTGGAGGTAGCCTGTTGTGGCGAAAGGGTTTCGTCGGAGAAGTTTCCGCGAATCAATGGATTTCACAGACTGTTGAAGAGTTGAAACAAAGTCCTAATGTTGAGCTTTTCTCGCAAACAATCGCCTTTGGACACTACGATCATGGGCTGTTATTTGCTTACCAAAAGGGTTCAAATAGTGATTCTGATATTCTCTGGAAAATTCGTGCTGATCAAATTTTATTGGCGAGTGGCTCAATCGAAAGACCCCTAACATTTCCCAACAATGACCGACCAGGCATCATGCTAGCCGGCGCGGTTAGAAAGCACGTCAATTGCTATGCTGTAAGGCCGGGAACTAAGGCTTTTGTGGCAATTGCAGATGAAACGGAAAGAGACGCAGTGATTGCTGACTGCAATGCCGCTGGAATTGAAGTTGTCGAGTGCTTGAAACCATGCCAAACGATCGTCAATGTACATGGACGACACAGAGTTAAAGCAGTTTCAATCAAATCATCGAGTAGTGAAACAGTCCGATACATTTGCGACCTTATTTGTGTATCCGGCGGTTGGACACCAACTGTGCATCTAGCAGCCCATATCCAAGGCAAACTGACTGTCGATGAAACCATGCAGGTTCCCACTCCTCCCAATCAGTGCGGACCACTGCTCTCGGTTGGTGCAAGTCGCGGTATCTTTGATTTGAACTCCATTCTCAAAGATGGCCAGTACCAGGCGCATCTAGCCATGTCTCAGATAGGAGTTCCAGAAGAAAACATAGAATCACAACCTGCTGCAGTTGAGCCGGTTTCATTTCCTGCAAGCATACAACCAGTTGCCGGTCACAACGCGCTTGTTGATTTTCAGAATGATGTGACTCACGATGACCTGACACAGAGCGTAGCAGAGGGTTATCGCGACATTGAGTTGGTGAAGCGGTATACCGCGATAGGAATGGGCACCGATCAGGGCAAAACCAGTTGGGTCAACGCATCTCAACACATTGCCGCAGCCATCGGAAAATCACCAAAAGCACTGGGGCACACCACTTTTCGCCCACCCTACTCTCCGGTACCATTTTCCGCGATTGCTGGAGCGAGAATTGGCGATTTCATGAAGCCCATTCGCAGAACGCCACTACATAAAGCATTAGACAAATTGAACTGCGTATTCCAAACATCCGGCGACTGGCTTTATTCCCGATATTTTCCACAAGAATACGAGACTCTGGAGCAGGCTGTCAACCGAGAAGTCCGTGCAGTTCGTAGCAGTGTGGGTTTTGTAGACATGTCCACGCTTGGCAAATTCGAAATCAAAGGTCCCGATGCAGAAGCATTTCTTTCCAGACTCTACTGCAACAACGTTGCTGGAATGCCGATCGGTAAGGTTCGCTATGGTTTGATGCTTCGAGAAGACGGCATCCTTTTCGATGATGGCACAATTGCACGGTTGGGAGATCACCACTATGTTGTTACCGCAACAACAGCAAATTCAGAATCAGTTTGGCGCTGGATGACAAGACTAGCTCAAACTCAATGGTCAGAATTGAATGTGGCACTGGCAAACGTTAGCGAGCATTGGGCAGCAATTGCAATCGCGGGTCCAAGATCACGTGATGTATTGAGCAAAATTAATTTTGATTTTGAAACGGGTCGACGTGAATTTCCATTTGCCTCAATTCGAGAGGGAGTTATAGACTTTGACGTGCCTTGCCGAGTTTACTCTGTCAGTTACTCTGGTGAGTTGAGTTTTGAAGTCAATATTCCAGCGGGATACGCCAACAGTTTCATTGATCAACTTGTAGACATCGGTCAGGAATTCGGTCTGACACCATACGGTCTTGAAGCGCTGGACGTATTACGAATCGAGAAAGGTCACATTAGCGTGGGACGTGAAATCGACGGTAGAACAACGCCTTATGATCTCGGACTGGGAAAATTGGTATCTGTTAACAAGGACTTCATCGGCCGTTCCCTTCTAAATCGAGCCGGCTTAAAAAGTACTGAGAGAATGCAGTTGGTTGGATTAACTGCCACGAACCAACTCTCACCGATATCACCAGGCGGAGTACTTGCTTCCCAAAAGTATTCAAAAGGCACCCGACAGGATGTTATAGGACACTTAACAGCTTCCATTTACAGTCCCACTCTAAACACGTGGATCGCTCTGGGTCTTCTGCGTAATGGCCATCACCGGTATGACGATACGATTTGGGTGGTTTCACCAATTGCTGGTCAATCAACTGAAGTTAAGGTACGCTCCACAAACTTTTACGATGAATCAGGAGAGCGATTGAATGGTTGACCGTCTGGTCCGTGAAACCGTTTTGGACTTCATCGAATGTGAGAAAGTCGGCTACGACATTTCGATAATCGAATGTCCGGTTTTCGTTTTTGAAGGCCAGTTCAGAAGTAAATATGAACTGGACCATATCTGCCATTCAATCACACAGCTTGACATCCAGCCAGGACAGATCGCTGCTTCGAATGGGATCCAAATATTGCGATTTAGTCCATTTTCGGTATACGTCATATTGGAACAACTGCAACCAGCCAAATTCAGTACTGAACATCGGAAAAACTTTTTTGATATCAGTCACGGCAAATGCATGCTTACCTTTCAAGGTGTATCGATATTGGAGACTATTGGTGACTACTGTTCCACTGATATTTTTTGCAGTCGAATTTCACAAAACCAAATGGTGAAGACTAGATTTATCGACTATGAACTTGTTGTTTGGTGGCATTCGAGTGACAAGGTTAATCTTCTCGTTGATAGAAGCTGCCTGCAATCTTTTGTGGAGTTTTTTCGCTCACTCCTCTTACGGAGATAGATTGAATTTCTCTGGCAGAATTTGGATGATGAAATTACAACCATTCGATAGGAGGAATTTTTGAATCTTGGCCAGTAAAGAAAAGAAAGTCATTCAGTGCACCTAATCTTCTCAAACAATACCAATTCAGCCTAACTAAGTTGGTTTAGAATATTTCTTACAATTTTCATCAGTAAGATTGGAGAGTATCATTATGAAAAAATTGAAATTTGCTGTTATAGCGATTGCCATTTCAGTTGGAGGAATGGTTGGTATAGGCAAGGATGTTGTCGGACAGATGAATTCCTGGATGTCCGGCAAAAACCATGACCGCATCATTCAGATCCAGAATGAAGGTGGCACGCGTGCTTCCACAGATTCTGTCGAAATTTCTTTCTACAGCAATTCATCTTTCGGAGTTACCTCACCCCGAGGTATATCGATGATAGTTGATCCTTGGCGAAATGATCCATCGGGAGCCTGGGGTCTTTGGTACAGAATGGAATTCCCTCAAACCGAAGTTGACATTGGACTATCAACACACGCACACTTTGATCACGATGCACTAGATCGGCTTGATGCAAACATGCTGTTAGATCGAATGGGCGGAACCTTTGAATTGGGCGATGTCAAAATCACAGGTATCGCTGACAAACACCAGTGCGTTGCTCCCGGAATTGTGCCGTGGACCGAAGCTGTTAAACAGTTTGAAGGACGTGATGACCCATGTACGAATAATTTCAGACACATGGACAACAGCCTGTATGTCATTGAAACTGGTGGGCTTCGCCTGCTTATGTGGGGCGACAACAGACCATATCCACCACAAGAAGTTCTAGACAAAGTTGGACAGGTTGACATCGTATTTGTTCCTGTCGACGGTTCCAAACACATTTTGGATTACCAGCAGGCTGACGATGTTATGGCCGCGGTTGGTGCCAAAGTTGGCATTCCGCACCATTATTTGGTTCCTGAAACAACCTTCTATACATCTACCCTGCTAGATGCGATGGAATGGACTCAAACCCATCCACATACCATACTTGATGGCCCGACAATTCAGATCAGCGCTGCTGATATTGCTGACATGAATGGCCACGTAATGTATTTCGGCTCACACAATTTAGCTGTTCCACAAGACGGGTAAGCTTGCTTAATTGGACTGCCTGGAAGAATCTACCTACTTCCAGGCAGTTTCTTCACCTTTTTCTTCGATTGGTGCATAGTGCCAGATGTTCCATTTCATGAGCGACCGATGAAGAACTCAATCACTTTGCGAATTGCAACCGTCTTGATTCTCATATTTGGTTGTAATGCAGCATTTGCCCACTTCAATCTGGATGTCAATATTCGAACCTTTCATGTCATTCATACCAATTCGGGAATGGATGTATATGTACGAATGCCGACACCCTATTTTCTAGCAGAACTGTTTATTGATTCCACCGACCCCGAAAGGGCTATACCTGCACCCTTTACCTACAACGAAACAGAAGGCGGCGTAGTTCTGCATAATCTAGATCTCGACAAAGTGCGAACTGATCCATTCGGGTTTGCAGCAATTGCAGCTAACGGAGTGGAATTTTCTGTGGAAGGTACTCCACTAAAACATGAGATTATCGCCGTCAGGGTTCATGAGGCATTGCTTCAACCGCCATTTGCCTCGATTTCGGAGGCAAAGTCTGCATTGGAAGGTGATGTAATCAACTATCCGTACGAGGAAATTTATGTCGGGGATACCGTAACGGATTTGTTTTTGAGATTCGAATTTGACGAATCTATCGATACGTATTCCATACGGAGTACGTTTAACCCCGATTTACCTGACGTAGAAAACACTGCAAATTTGATTGTCGATCATTACCCGGGTAGTGCCCAAATATTTCGTGTGACCGGGTTGCTTCACGAGCCGGTCGAAATTTCGAACTCATGGTTTGATGCAGCAGTATCTTTCGTGATTGCAGGCATCGTTCACATTCTAATTGGACTCGACCATGTATTATTTGTTGTCTGTCTCACTATTGGAGCAGCTCATCTCATTAATCTTTTGTGGCGTGTTACCGGATTTACGATTGGGCACACAATTACTCTAATCGCTGGATTTTGGGGGTTCGTTCCGCAAGGTGCATGGTTTGTACCAGCTGTAGAACTTTGCATCGCTCTTTCAATCATTTACGTCGCATTGATTGCTCTTCGCACCTCAACTCCGACAATTGATCGTCATGCGTCATTCATCGTCACACTGGCCATTGGGTTGTTGCATGGACTTGGATTTTCATTTGTTCTGCACGAAATACTACTTCCTGATGGCGCTCACTTGTGGAAATCATTACTGTCATTCAACATAGGAGTTGAAATAGGCCAAGTTGCGATCGTGCTGGTGATATGGGTGTTGTTGATGTTGATAGGGCGGTTGAAAGCACAAGTGAAAAATCTCGACTTGAAGTACCTTACTAAGTGGGCCGTGGCTGTACCTTGCCTACTGATCTCTTCTTTCTGGGTAGTCGAACGCATCAAGCCATTACTGACAGTGATCTGAAGCAGGCACTCAAAATTATCCCGAATTGATCGCCTCATGCTGAAAAAACTGAGTCAAACCGAGTTTATCTTAAGACTTCTCAACAAGAGTAGTTTTAATTTGAGAACTTATCAGGGGAAGTCATCTTCAACAATTTGTCAGCAAACTGGCCTGCAATATTCACCTCTGAAACTGCTTGCAAACCCTGCCAGGCCGGTACACCATTGACTTCAAGTACCATCCACTTGCCTTCCTCATTACAAATCAAATCGACGCCAGCATAATCTGCACCCACTGCATCAGCAGCTCGCTCAGCTAATCGCTGTGGCTCAAGATCCAAATTTGTCGGCAAACACTGTGCCCCTTGTGCTCGATTTGTAATCCATTGATCAGACTGGCGCTCCATTGCGCAGACTGCCCTTCCGTCGACAACCATAACCCGCCAATCTCGCCAATAGCTGTCTTCTGACGGAATGTATTCCTGAAGATAGTAAACGTGATTGACTTCTTCCGGCTCAGGTAAGTCTTCAGTCGACTCAATTAGCCTCAACCCTCTCCCACTTGAACCAAATAGTGGTTTAAGAACCACTTTCTTGCCCTCTGACAGTATCAGTTCAAGCTGTCGCGTTGCAGATTCTCTAGACTCGCAAGTCCACGAAGGCACCGTTGCAACCTGTTCTTTCTGTAGGAGGTGACTGGTCATGCTCTTGTCAACCGTTCTTTCGATCACGCTGGCAGAATTCATGACCGATACAGACATTGCCGCCAAAGCGTGAAGAAATCCAAGCCTCAAAGTAACCTGTTCGAAGGTCCCGGCTGAGACACTTCTTACGAAAACTCCCTGCGGTAATGCATTCTTTAATCCAGGTATGGTTAACCCGCCGAAATCGGTATGATCAGTAAACCTACACTGAGATAGCGAAACAAAATGTGGATTGGCACCAACAGCCAGAAATGCACTTTCAAGTTGCTTTTCGTGCCATCCCCTGGCATCGGTAAAAACAACAATTCCAATCTCAGACATCAGCCAAAGAACGATTTGCAAAGAAGTCCGTAGTCCAAGGCCCCACCAGTGAATGTATTTCCAGTGGTAACTTCATGGACGGTCA
>CAZYSR010000080.1:0-3611 GCA_964649525.1 uncultured Gammaproteobacteria bacterium | reverse complement strand
CCATTTCCCATCGAGTTACCGAGAAGGTTAATTCAACTCTACACGTTTGAAAACGATGTTGTTCTTGACCCATTTATGGGGTCGGGAACAACTGCTGTCGCCTCGGTTCAATCTGATCGATCCTATGTTGGCTACGACACTTCACTGGAATACGTGCAGATCGCCCAATCCAGGTTGACGGCTCTATCGAAAATTCAATCGAAAGCAGCTCGGAGATAAATTGAAGCTGCGAAGGTCGGGGTCAGGTTTCAGACTGATTACGAGTCTCGCGGTCTCAGGCGCATCAAACCTTCAAATAACCCGCCATCACTGGTAATGTAGAGCCAGCCGTCAGGACCCACTGCAACTCCCGCAGGACGTGCCCAGCGACTCCCTGTCTCGTCTTGGAATCCGGTGATTAATGGTTCCACACCAACTGCCTCCTCACCTTCGAACCGAACCAGCACTATTGCAGGCGGGCGGCGACTCTCGGGTGGGCCGCTAAATCCGCCATCGGGCTGAGTGCCCCACGATCCATGCAATGCAACGACAGCACTGTTGACGAAGCGTTCATCCAGCCCACCTTCAGGGACAAAAGTCATACCGAGCGGCGCATTACGTGCCGGGAATGTGGCAACCGGTATTTGCACCGCATCCTTTGAAAAAGGCGGGTCCGAATCGATGCAGTCATCACGATTGAGGTGCTTTCCGTCGTATTGAAACCAGGGCATGCCATGAAACGAGCCCGGTTTGATTTTCGAAAAGTACTCTGGTGGCAATTCAAAACCGTGATGGTCGGGACCATTGTTTGTGGCATACATGACATCAGAGGTTGGATGCCAATCAAAATCAACCGGATTTCTGAGACCCGAAGCGAAAGGCTCCAAAAAGGCGACGGTACCAGTCTCGTTAACGCGAAACATTCCGCCTCGTCGGTGGCGAAAGGGGTAGTCATTAGAAATCATCTGATCAGAACAATTTCCTGATATACCGATACTGACATAAAGTGCTCCATCCGGACTGACTCTGACAGTTCGCGAAGCGTGCCCGGCTCCACCTGGTAGTGGAGAAACCACCTCAAGTGAATCAATATTCGCTTGCTGAGCATCAGGATCATAAGGTAGTTTGAGAAGCTGCGGCGTTGTTGCGACAAACAACTCATCGTCCCTTACCGCGACACTGTGTGGATAGGAGGGGAGCCACAGAAATGGTATCGCGTTCGTATAGGGTGGATTCAGCTTATAGACTTGCTGTCCAGAACCGATATACATATCCCCATTCGGTGCAAACTCAATCATACGAGGATAGTTCAGCACCGCAGGCAACAGTTCAAGTTGATAGCCAGCTGGCACTTTGATATTAACCAGGCCAAAACTTGGATGATTGAGCCATTGTTCCTCTAGAGCAATTTCATTGGCATGGGCAGGTACAAAAAACACCAGTACCAAGAGTGAGGGCAGGAGTCTTTTCATTTTTAGCAGAAATTTCCTCATGCCAGCAGTATATCCTTAGCGCGATTTATTCTTGCGGCCACCCAGGTTGACCCACCTCGGTCTGGGTGATTGCGTTGCATCAAAGTTCGATGTGCCTCAATGATGTCCTGTTTCGAAGCTGATTCATCAAGTCCTAAAATTTCCAGTGCTTCCTCGCGGGTCATTTCATCTGCGCCGGGTGGCGGGGCCTGTTCCTCAGCGTGCTCCTTCACGTATTCTTCCCATTCGTCTGGACGCATGCGACTCAGGTAGGTTTCAAGAAGTGAGTAAGACTGCTGGTCTTTACGCTGACATTCAACCAACAGTTCAGCGAGTTGATCAATACTTAGTTCATTCAGTCTCTGACCCTTGAAATTTCCGTAAATTACTTCGCCCTGAATTTCTCCGCTGTCATGATCCAGCGTCATTTCAAGGAACTTTGTCTTGACATCTGAAGTCTGACCGGGCTTCGATCCGGGCACAGGACCGCCTTTCCAGGACTTGAACATGTTGTAGGCGCTTCGAAGCATGATAATGCGCTGAATCCAGGGGACAGCGGCGAGAACCAATGCGAAAAACGCGGGTAGTTTTGCTGTCAATATCAGCGCCAGTAGAATACCGACAGCACCGTACAGCAAAGCAAGTTTGAAGTATTTTTGGCGATTAACCTGGCTTGCGCTGCTACCAATCTTGCTAACAATCCACATCAGCCCGATGACCAGGATCAAAATCAAAAACAGGCGCGCCATAATTTCAGTTACCCTTAATCTGATGTGTCAGTTGTGCGACCACTCCCTTGCGCCTGCTGCTCAGCTGTTCCAGCGCTTTGCGTCCACCTGTAGCATAAACTGCAACTGCTGCCAGAAGATCCTTGAGTTGCTGGGCACTGGATGCGTCAAATCTACAGTACGCACCACCACTCAATTTGGCGATTTCGCGAAATGCTCGTGCCGCATTAGGGTCGTACCCTTCGTGGAACATGAACGCAGGAACACCGTTCAGCCCTAGATGCCCGGCTTTCTCAGAAAGCCGATCGATATCCTCTTCCATGGCGTCACCGACGAACACCAGTGCGTTGACACGCTGCTTTCGCGTTTCTCGCAGGGTATGGTCCAGCAATCGACCGACCTGAGTCAGTCCTCCTATACACTTGACACTGCTCATGAGCCGATGAAGAGCTGTCGCTGAACTTACCCACTTACTCGCGAAAAACTGATGAAAACCGCGGTAAAAACACATTTGAACATCAAGTCCCCCTTGTGACGCTGTCGCGGTGAACATCTCTGACTGAATGTGACAGGCTTGGTCCCACATCGGCTCGCGACTGGCAGTGGCATCCATTCCAAAAATCAGACGGCCGCGGCTGGAACTTGCCACAGGTCGGGGTGCTAATTCCACCTGCTTGAGGAACGCATCGACCTCAGAGCTCGTTGATTTGGTCAGTTCGGTGTTTTTTGATTTTGGCATTCTGCACCACCCTAGTGATTAAAGCAGAATTACGAATCTACTGATTTTTATATTTCATGATTCGATCAACAACTTCAAATGCATTAACCGAAAGATTATCGGTATTCGCAATGATTTCCAGTCGATCGTACATAGCCTTTTGTCGACTTTCGTCATAGCGTCCGATTTCTGAAAAGGCCTCCGCCAACTGAGCTGCACCGAGTGGGTTGTACTTGTCAATATTGAGAATATTGTTCTTCAAAAGTTCATAACCACTGCCATCCGACACGTGAAAACAGTATGGATTCGCATGACAGAACGCGCCAATCAATGAATATACCCGGTTTGGGGTGTGGTAACTGAACGACTGGTGAGAAGATAGACGAATGACATTGCGAAGGGTATCATCTCGTGCGGCACTGGCTTGAATTCGAAACCACTTGTCGACCACGCCTGAGTGTTCTTTCCATTCGTCGTAAAACGCGGTCAGTGCTGTTTCTCGAAAGGTACTGTTTGAATTGACCAACGCCTTAAGCGCAGCGGAAAGATCAGTCATGTTATTACCGAATCTGAATTGGTCAATTGCGAGTTGATGGACAACATCGTTGTCAAGCTCGATCAGCATTCCCAAGCATAAATTGCGCAGACTTCTTTTGCCAATTGCTTCTGCACTCAAGTCCATCGGCGGATCAAGGCTTTGATACAGGTTAACAA
>CAZYSR010000079.1:0-2561 GCA_964649525.1 uncultured Gammaproteobacteria bacterium | reverse complement strand
GCAAATTGCAGCAGGTATCGACGTAGTCATTTACGAGTTCACCACTCAAGCCCATTTTGTCTGCCAACTCAAGCAACACTGCTTCATCAGGGGCTTCATCAACGGATAAACCTAGTCGATGCAAAGTGTCAGGGGCATCCTCCAGTGCAGTTTCAATTCCAGTTCCGCCGCGCTGCGATGCCAGCAACACCAATTCGCGCTGATAGCGATCAAGCAGAATGGCAAGATAGAGTTCGCACTCAATTTTCACCGCCTGTTCAATGTAGACAGTATTCACTTTTATTCCATCTGCACCGGTTTGGGGCGTAACCAGAGTGCTACCCAACAAATTCCTGGTTTCTTTTTCGACATCACTGGCGCT
Organism: uncultured Gammaproteobacteria bacterium; assembly: GCA_964649525.1. GTDB lineage: Bacteria > Pseudomonadota > Gammaproteobacteria > Arenicellales > JAJDZL01 > JAJDZL01. The sequence continues at coordinate 2,200 of CAZYSR010000079.1, read as the reverse complement.
ACCCGCCTTCCTGATACCGCCAAACCGTCCTCTGTCGCCGGCCAGAATCTGCGCCTTAACCACCCAATCGTCACCGGACAAACTCTCTGTCAGTGCGCGCGCTTCTCCTGCAGAGTGAGCAACTTCACCATCTGGAAAGAAAAATCCGAATCTCTTCAGAAGTTTCTTTGCCTGGTACTCATGAACAAACATCTGTCAACTCTGTCAATAGGAAATCAGCTTGGAGCGTATAACGGAATTCATTTTAAACGACACGCGGACCCATATATTGCGTTTGAATTTTGAGCATCACTATTGATTCACCAATTACGCTGTCGAAGGTCGGCATTTGCTGCAAAATCCAAGGTGATGGACGGTATATCGTATACAATATACAAGGCATTGTAATCTTGCGGTGGACTATATGCACATCTCAAAAAAACAATGGCAGTTGCATACGGTGTATGCGTACTGGCTGTTATGTCGTTGACACAAGTGCAGGTATCTTTTGCATTTGAACCCCAAAAACCGGTCGACTTCGTAATTATGGCTGGTCAAGGAGGAGGTACGGACAAAATGGCGAGACTGATGCAGGTCATCATTGAAAAATACAATTCAATTTGTTTTGTTTTACAATGCCTTATTACTCGTTGCACTTGATATACCACGTGCTAAACATAAAACAGTTTCCAATACGAGGATATTTACTTATGGTAACAATCATTTCAAAAATGAAAACGATCGCCGTGCTCATCGCAGCCGTCGTCGTTACATGCCTAGGACTGCAATCACCGGCTATGGCCGATTGGTCACCCAAGAAACCAATCGAGTTGATCATTATGGCTGGCGCGGGTGGTGGCGCAGACCAGATTGCGCGTTTGCTGCAGGGCTTGGCTGAACAGAAAGATCTGTCTCCGCGGCCGATCATTCCGATAAATAAGCCCGGGGGTTCAGGAGCTGAAGCTCTTCGTTACCTTCAGGACAAAGAAGGAGACGACCACACCATTCTGGTTACGCTGAACAGTTTCTACACGACACCTGTCATCCAGAAAGGTATTGGTGTCGATGTGTCAAACTTCACGCCAATCGGTCGTATGGCCATTGACACTTTCGTGCTTTGGGTGAACAGCTCGCGCGACGATATTACTGATCTAGACAGTTACATAGCAGCTGTCAAAGCAGCTGGTAACACCTGGAAAGTCGGTGGAACCGGAACCGGTCAGGAAGACTCGATCTTAACCGCCATGATGGAAAAAGAATTTGGATACGACGTAACCTATATTCCTTTCCCCGGAGGTGGGACCGTAGCGAAAAACCTGGTTGGTAATCATGTTGATTCAACCGTCAACAACCCAGCTGAACAAAACGAATTTTACCGAGCTGGTGAGACCAAGCCAATTGTTCAGTTCACAGCAGAACGCCTTCCAGCGTATCCTGATGTTCCTACCGCGAAGGAGCTTGGCGTAGACATGCAATACTACATGCAGCGCTCTATCAACGGTCCTCCGGGTATGTCCAAGGAAGCACAGGACTGGTACATTGGTCTGTTTAAAGCCCTCTTCGATTCGGCAGAGTGGCAACAGTTCTGTACAGATGACGGGTTGGCATGTGATCAGTGGTTGGCAGGTGACGACCTCGGCACTTATCACCAAGAGCAAATCGCACTGCATAGGGACTTGATTGAATCAGTCGGCGCATCCGCGATTACCGGCGAATAATTCGCTCATACATACTTCAACGCTTACCGGTGCGACACTTGCGTCGTACCGGTTTGCGGTGCTTGGCAACAGTCCAGGATGAACGCGACTTGGATTGGTTTGCTCAAATTTCAGACGTTCCCAATCCGGAACAGCAGAACAAAACTGAGTGGTAAGTAACAATGACAGTTCGAACCGCAGAACTCTTAATCGCTATATTGCTGGCGCTCTGCTCCATTGGGTTGATGATCAAGAGTGCCGAACTTCGTATCGATTGGGTACCCGAACGCGGACCGGGATCCGGTGCCTGGCCATTCTGGCTATCGGCGGGTATGCTGCTTGCGTGCCTGGCCACGATTGTGCGATGGTTTCGAAAAGTAACTCCGGAATCGACCAACCTTGATCTGTTTATGACACGTGAAACCGTCCTGTTGGTTGGGATTTCGGCCGGATCTATTGTATTTCTGCTGGTTGTGACGCACCTGCTCGGTATCTACGTCGCACTTTTTCTGTTTCTTCTATTC
>CAZYSR010000078.1:0-2238 GCA_964649525.1 uncultured Gammaproteobacteria bacterium | reverse complement strand
GATGTGGAACACAATAGACTTCACCTACAAAATGAGTAAGTTTTACCATTTTCTGAGCTTCGCGTCCTTGTGCAATGAGTGCAACAGGCATAGCAGTATCTAGTAATTGCTGACACAGAGGTAGGTTTTTCTTGATTGCCTTCATACCCGGCCGTTCTCCATAGGCTCCATACGCATTCCATGGTGTTATAGCAGATTTTGGAATCCCTAAACGATCATAAAGCTTTTTGCACCATCTGGCTGTCGGGTCATCATTGTCGATATCTACAAAACCCGAAACCACAGCACCTGAACCTGGCGTGTGGACAGTACCACCAGGGTCTTGCAGGAGACTAAAAATTCCACCAGGGTACCCTGCATGACCTACTCCTATACGTGGCATCACAACTTCTCGTTGTTCCGCACTCTTAACAATCAACGCATTCAGCTTGTCGCGCATTGTTATCTCAAATGTTTAAATTAAAACGATAGTTTTGTTATTTTAGAATATGATCTTTCGACTTACCTTGGGGCCGAATTCAAGTATATGGAAAAGACCAATAGTCACGATTCGCTATTAAAACCTGATACATATCTAGGGGCTTGGCACTGCCATTGGATTGTAGGAAATCGATGATTCTGACAAAATCTAATATCGAGTACTTTTTGTATTGACTGAACTAACAGTTTAGTGGTGGTTTTAAATCAAAATGAATGATGAGAATTCAGGCATTGTATATGTTTTAACAAATCCTGCCATGCCAGGATTGGTAAAGATTGGAAAAACGTCACGAAATTCTGTGGATGGTCGGTTAGGTGAACTGTACTCAACAGGCGTACCTGTCCCATTTGAATGTGAGTTTGCAGGTCGAGTGAAAAATGAAACAGAAGTTGAGAAACGATTTCATATTGCATTTGGTCCTTATAGGATCAATCCCAACAGAGAGTTCTTTGAAATCGAGCCCGAACAAGCAATTACGTTACTGCAACTGATGATTACCGAAGATGTAACACCAGAACTTCAGAAAGAAGCCAGTGGCGTTGATGCTGAATCCAAAGATGCCGTTAGACGACTTAAAGCACGACGTCCTTCACTCAACTACTTAGAAATGCAAATCCCGATGGGTTCTACACTTCGATTTACTCAAGGTGATCAAACTTGCAAAGTGATTTCTGAGCGTCGAGTAAAATTTGAAGGTGAAAATTTTTCACTCTCTGCATTAACCAAGAGGCTGTTAGAGGTAGATAGATCGCTTCACCCTTGTCCTTATTGGACTTATGAGGGTAGAAATCTATCTGACATTTATAATGAGACTTATACTGTTCATGAAAACTAAATCATAAGTATCAGTCAGTATCCGATTATTCATTTCGAATTTTCCAGTTGAATTTTGTATCCTGTCTTCACAAGTAGAGCGAATTTACACTTTCAGAATGTACGTCTACTAGCCTAGTAATGGACATGGCTGGGTACCTGTTATCATGGGTACTCTTTTGAACATTTGGCGTACGACGCATCATCCCCAGCAGTTCATCATGCTACAACTGCTCATTGCTTCCCGCGTTGGTTGATCAAACGTCTGGTAATTTTGATTATCGGACATTCATATCTGCAACTCTGCTACTAATTAATGTATTTACGGCCTGACACCAGAAGCTATTTCTGATGATGAGTGTGACACCACTCCAACTGGTATATCTCATACCTTGGAGCTTAAGACGCATTTGCAAGCAATACTTTCGTGCATTCATTCATCACTGATAAAGTGATCAAATCTGCACTGAAAAAACTGAGAGGTGAAGCATGACCCAGAACAAAGCTGAATTTGATGAAGCTGTCATCGTACGACTCGATTTGATTAGCAAGCAGCTTGATGCGATGTTTAAAATTCAAAGCATGGGCATTCAGAAAATATGCTCAGCACTGACGCAGATAGTAACAATTCAAGCGATGTCTATTTCGAACAATAAGATACGCGAGCAAGCTTATGAGATGCTCGAGGTATGGGATTCTGAGAACGGTACTAAGGCATAGTTGCTATGGAGGATGTCCCACAAGAGCGAACTGAAAAATCGTTGAGAATTTGCTGAACTTACGACAGTTGATATTCTCCAACAGCGCCTTGACCAAACTCAACTCTGCTACCCGCTTCTTCAGACCGCTCGCTCTCTTCCTGTAGCAGCTTGAGTTCTCTCACCGGGTTCACCTCAAGCCCCTGCAATTCTTCTGCTAGTGGCAACATGTCGCTTCCGCTATTC
>CAZYSR010000077.1:0-2141 GCA_964649525.1 uncultured Gammaproteobacteria bacterium | reverse complement strand
CTGGAACTTTTTGTCGGATTATGAGTCGCATAAGTTACTCAACAGGACTAGTAAAGTAACTCAATATCATGAGTATTTTCCCAAAACAAAGCCGAATAGGAGCTGCTCCCGCAATGAGGTGTCAATGTGGTGAATATGGTTTATATTTGCTTTGTTGTTAATCACAATTTGGATGCTCCGTTTGTTGATATTCACTGGAACTTCCTGTTCGAAACTTATGAAGCCTCATTTCTTACGATGCGAGCAACCTTTTGATTACACCCCGCTTACTTCTTACCCTGACTATTTTGGTGCCATCAGCGGCCTTTGCCCAGTCAGATTACAGTTCTGAATTTGTGCTTTCTACGCAAGAGTGGTGGATCGTGGTGGGTTCGCTCGTCATCGGGATTGTGGTCTCATTAGCGAATTCGATTCAGACATCTGAAAATTTAAGGTCCGAAGGAAAACATTCAGCTAGTCCTGTAGAGATCTCCTCAACTCCAGGGTCCGCTGGAATAGGTGCATTTGGACTCTACGCAATAGCTGGAATCGCACTCGGTCTGGTGGGTTCACTTTCTTCTCAGTTTCCACCTGTCTGTACGCTGGGAAGTTCGGCGGCTGTTTTGTTTTTACTCGCTTTGCTGCAAATTGGTGTATTTCGAATTGGAAATTTTGGAAACAAGTTTTGGGGGCAATCTGAAGGGATAAGAAGGGCAGGAGTCTTGACTGCGGTTGTTCTGGCATTGCTTGTCGTGTTTTTGTCCAATTTTCTTTTCCAGATCAGTCTGTCTGACAGTGATCTGCAATTGGTCGCTGGCATTGCGATGGCTTTGGCTGTCGGGACTGCAGTGGGTGAATTACTATTTTCATCTGGTAAGTTGAGAACTCTAACTGCAGACCATACTAGAGAAAATCGCTATCTTTCGGGAATTGCGATGATTGCGATTGCCATATATATCGCGGGTAGAATTCCTGAATTTCCAGCGATGCTCGCCTGGTCGGTTTTCTTGATTATTATCGCAGTCTATTGTGGAGCAACTTCTAAATTGAAGCAACCCAATACCGGTCTTCAACAATTGCTGAAAGGTAGCGGAATCGTTATTTTGATTTTCGGTGTTGTGGGACTTGTCGGCGCGTCATTTGGATACCGAAACTTTAGTGAGCCGGTTTCTCAGGTTTCAGCTCTCGTTGCTTCCGGTGGAGCCATTCGTACTGATCAGCCAACAGCGTCGATTTTAAAAATATTCACCTATGCCAAAACCATGGATGAATTTAATCAACTGCTGAGTACGGCCAATGCAGCCGGCAAGCCGATCATGATCGACTACTACGCTGAGTGGTGTCTTGACTGTAAACGTATGGACAGGACGACATTCAAAGATTCAGCTATCGCTTCGACTCTCAGTGAATCCTTTATAGCTATCAAGGTTGATGTAACCGACCCCAATGATGACTTCAGTCGTTCAATCCGAAAGCGATATCAGGTTTTTGGTCCCCCGGCACTGTTGTTCATGGATAAATACGGGAGTCTAACTTCAAACTCACCTGCCTATGGCTATCTGGATGTCGACGAGTTATCAGGACATCTGTCCCCGCTATTGTAAGATCTGAAGTACATCAGGCAGTCCCTCAGACATTTACACTCATTTGAAAGTCAGTTCAGGTTAGGACGGCGATTGGGGCATACCCAGTTGCAACAGTTGCCTGAGGTGGACAGTGAAGTGCGTTTGAAGCACCCCAGTGACCTCCTGGTCAAGCACAACGAACAGATTATGTTCAGAGCGGCACTGATATAATTCAAAAGGTTGATTTCCGGCAACGAACGAATGTTTCATACTTGGCTTCGTTGTAATTTAAGACTCAGGCTGTTCCAAAACCTTTGAATTTTCGCTAGCAACTTTGGATTCAAATTATCTTCAACGCATCTTGCTGGCGCGAGTGTACGACGTCGCTCACGACACCCCGTTGGACTATGCGGCAAACCTTTCCCGCCGACTGAAACATGATGTCTGGCTAAAACGCGAAGACCAGCAGCCTATCTTTTCATTCAAAATTCGAGGCGCGTACAACAAGATGTCGCGTATCTCTCCTAGCGTGCTGAAAAGAGGCGTTGTTGCTGCTTCAGCAGGAAATCATGCTCAAGGTGTGGCACTGGCTGGCAA
>CAZYSR010000076.1:0-12397 GCA_964649525.1 uncultured Gammaproteobacteria bacterium | reverse complement strand
TCGCTTTATTGAAATCGATTTCAATATCCGTAAGCCGCGTTAGCATCGCTTCAAGAAAATCGGGTGATTCTATAAAATCTGAAAAGATTTTGGCATATCCAACCATGTACTTGGCCTGCTCGAATATGCCTCCACGTCCACCTTGTCCCAGCAATGCAAACGGTGTCTCCTCGTGAATAAACTTGCAATACTCACGCAAAGTCATTCCTGGAATAGGAGAGTCTTCCAAACAGGAGTCGTCCCAAGGGTCAGGCCAAGGAAATTCATCCAGAATTCTGAGTCCTTCTTCAAGCGGCGCGCTGGTTGCATGAAACAGGGGATAACCGATCATTTCGTAATAGCCACCTTGCTCGTGCGGCGTCCACTTTCGAATGACACCCCATTCATCCACATTAATATCAACATTCGGCGGCGGAATGCCCATGTCAAATGGAATTTCATCAAAATCAATGGCTCGAAATCCAGGAGAGCCACCGGGTGTGCCAATTGCGATACGCATAAAGTCAACACCTAGTTTTTCTGCAATATCCAACTCAAAACTGACGTCGGTAGTCCAAGTAGTCGAACCGGTTCGATAGTCCTTCGGGTCAGCTTTGAAGTCCATTCCGATTCCTTTACGCAGGTTCTGGTAGCCTTCAATGGTGCCCCAAAGACCCACTGGAACCAAATCGGGTTCGCGAAGATGCAGTGCATCTATCGTACGTTTCCGTTCTGGAGGCATTGCATTGCTAATAATTTCAGCCATAATTTTCTCCCGTAAATTCAGTCGTCCAGGTCACAAACTCAAGCTTTAGACTGGTGCGCCGTAGCGAGCCGCTGCATCCATCACGATGCCAGGCAACCCCTGAGAACTAAGCCGACGTGCTGCTGTTTCGCGATTCACGTTGACTAACTCTGACATAGGTCCTGAAATAATCGCACCTGTTGGACAGATTTCCTCACAAGCACGTGGCATGTCCAACGGACGTTCCTTGCCTGGCGTTTGACAAAAATTACATTTTTCCATCTTGCCAACAGTCGAACTGATTTGTGGAGCATTGAACGGACAAGCCCATGTGCAGAATCCACAACCAATGCAAACATTCTGATCGACTTCGACAATTCCGTCAGCAACCCGTTTACTGATTGCACCAACTGGACAGGCATTTTGGCACGGTGCGTCCCCACAGTGCATACAGGCCATAGAAACGTTCATGGCAGTGACGTTGGGAAAACTACCGGATTCGATTTTGACGACTTCCCGCCAACGCGGTCCAACATCAACTTCATTCCAGGATTTACACGCAATTTCGCAAGCGTGGCACTTCACGCATCTTTTGTGATCAAAGTAGAATCCATATTGCATATCTATTGCTCCCGCAATTTAAATTGCTATGCTGCCCGAATCCGGACTTTGCATTCGTTGTAGCAATTGGCACCAGTTATAGGATTGGTGTAAGTATCCATAAGATTATTGGAATGTGCACCTCGTCCCTTTGCGGTTGAACCCATTGCCCAGTGTCCAAAACCATGTCCGTGTCGAACGCTGACGCAGCCTGGCACCAGACCTTCAACGACCTTGACTTTGATTTCAATCTGATCTTTGGGTGACTCCAAAATTACCGTTGAGTCGTTCACGATTCCATATAGGGCCGCATCCCGACTGTTAATCTCCACCCAGTTTTCCCCGCAAACTTCCATAAGGTACGGGTTATTCTGCGTGACAATGTTGCAGTGCATACTCAGTTTTGAGTGAGTAAGCTGCAAGGGGAACTCCTCATCCGGTACTACTGATCGCTCCGTGTACTCGGGATAGCCATTGAATCCTGCATCTTCGTAGCTACTTGAGTGTAATTCAATTTTTCCCGATGGAGTGGGCAGACCATTTGGAACCCGGTTATAGCGAATTTCCCCCGCCCAAAATCCCTTACTCTTCAGTTCATCCAGCGACATGGGGACATTCTCCATCATGATTTCACCCCAATCTTCCCAATTCTCGTATGGAAAATATTCTGCCCAACCCATTTTTTCTGCGATGCCCTTGGCAATATCGTACGGAGCCTTTGATTCTCCCACTGGCGAAACAACAGGTTGACACAGAACTACTTCCGGACCCAGCCACATGCCCTGACGGATTTCAGCCTGTTCGTAGAATGATGTCTCAGGTAAAACGATGTCACATTCAAGTGCGGTTTCACTCATGTAGAGTTCACAAGCAATCGCAAGGTCAAGATGCTTGAACATTTCCAGCACTCGATCTCGATTGGGGTCGCTCATGACAGGATTGGTCGCGTGTACCAGCAGTCCCTTGACTGGATACGGATTGCCGTCGATAACTGCATCAGGAAGTTTCGAGTTTGGAAGGTCGGGCGCTAGCGGATAACCCATCGCGGCGTGCAGGGCATCTTTAGCTGGCGCCCGTTTTGCTTCATCTGGAATCACCACAGGCAACCCCAACGGGGCCCACTCCTCCAGGTGCACATTGCCAGGTTTATCGACCTCGCCACAGATGGCATTGAGGGCGTAGCAGGCACGACCAGCATCGGCACCATTGGTGTAATAACCGGATCCTTTGAATATCGCAGACATTGCCGGTTTTGTCGTCGCAAACTCGCGGGCGAGACGCTTGATTGTGTCTGCATCAATCCCACAAATCGGTGCTGCCCATTCAGGGGTATATCCTTTGTCATGCAAGTGTGCGCGAAATCCGTCAAAGCCGTTGCAATAGCTGTTTGAAAAATCTGCATCGTAGAGTCGTTCACTAATGATGCTATGGCACATTGCCAGTGCTAATGCGCCATCTGTACCGGGTTGAATCGGTATCCACTCATCAGCTTTTTGCGCAGTCTCTGTGAAATTGGGATCGACAACCACAAGTTTACAACCTTTCTTCTGTGCTTCAATCAGTGCTCTGCTTTCCCACAACCCTTGATTGGCACCGAGATTGTTCATACCCCATAACATTACATACTTTGAATTGGCAAAATCATGCATTGGGAATACATGTCCGAACAGCGTCAAGCAAGCTGATCGCCGGTCCTGTTCGCAACCGGAGGTATGGGCATACAAATTTGGAGATCCGTACAACTCGCCAAGAAGGTGGCGGTAGAACTGTGTGTTCGGGTCGTGGTGACAGGTTAAAGCAACTGCTTCCGGGCCGAATTTGTCAGCGATGGACTTTAGCTTTTCAGCAATGAATGCATACGCTTCGTCCCAAGAAACGCGCTTAAACTGACCAGGTTCTCCCTTCGCATTGGTACGCAACATGGGGTACTTTAAGCGATCTGGATCGCGAGTTACATGCCAACTCGCCATACCTTTGGCACAGCGCGAGCCAATATTGTTCGGAGATTCGGGATTGCCTTTGTGATAGACAATCTTATCGTCTCGAACAAAAACTTCAGTTGGGCACTGCCAAGGGCATGTATAGCAGAAGCTCTTGATAACCTTGGCACCCTTAATTTCGGCCAGACGCGAACCTAGGTTCACAGCACTACTCATCAGACTCCTCCCGCAAAATCGCTTTTGACGGTAAACAGATTGTAATTATTCAGAAGCTTTGGCTTCTTTTGCTTCAATTTTAAACATTCTAACGAAAATTTTTGCAATCGTGTGAAATTCCATTTAATTGAAGGTTTTTGAACCTTTATCAAATCCGGCAACAAGTCAGAAAATCGGTTTTATTTAAAATTTAGTCCATCAAAAAGAGGAAACCCTCAGCTTCAATTCGTCAATTCAAGATTATTTGAACCAAAAATTACAGCTAAACTCGCAGAAAGTCTTTGATTGATGCGTATCAATCAATTCGATGGCTGTTCTGGATTTCACGTGATTGCTGAGCATCCCCTCCGCCGTCTTTGTGGAAGCCAGCTGGTACGGGTCGCTGCGCCCGACCGTAGAAATCAGCAGGGGTGATGATACCCGTACGGGTGTTGGCGGCTCCCGCTGGGACATCAAGGGTTCCAGTGAGTTATCCGAAGGTGTCACTGCGGTCTATCGCTTCAAGGACAAGTTCGACACCAGTAGCACCACCAGTCAGCCTGGCGGCGGGCTGAACGATGCTGAACTGTCCAGCGGATTTGGCACGCTGACCATGGGTCAGATCTGGAGCGCCGCTTTGCAGCGGACACACATGCAGTTTGGCTACCCGTTCCCCTTGTCGGGTCGGTAACGCACTTTCACCGCCAAGTCATCCAACCACCACGTGAAATCGAAATGTCACAAGTGAAGGTGTTACGCGCCATACTTGGCGTTCTGCCATAAAAGAAACGGGGTGTGAAGCACCCCGTTTCTTTGATTCAAACTGAATGAATCCGTCAGAAGCTAACGGCCAGACCCAATTGAGTTTGGTTGTCACCACCGTCATTGTTGCCATGTTCAAGAATCAACGATGCGCTGTCGCCGAGACCCCTTGTGAGTGAAAGCACCCAAGGTTTCTTGTTCATCGACTTCACATCTCTCCACTGAAACAGGTAACTGGTTCCGGTATCACCTAAGTCACCACTGAAACCAAAGAATGTGGTTTTTGCCTTGGCTTTGACATGTGCGGCAGTACTTGGCTCACAAGCTCCGGTGTAACCAGCAGCATCGGAACCGGCACCTGCAAATACCCCAGTACAAGTATACGACGCAGTTTGGGCACCAGCGTAAACCGTCAAACCGCTAACAGAAACCTGCGCGGCTACTGTCGCCGTTTTGGTTCTCCATGAGGTGTCGCCATCGTCTTGCATGGTATTGCTGCTTCCTTGTGTACGGTCTTCACTGAATTTGTTGTCCGTATGCGAGACCGCAACCTTGCCCATATCTGCGATATTGACAGACAGACCGAATTCAATCTTTTCCAGGTCATCATTCGGGTTGTCTTCACCATCGCCTTCGCCATAGATCGCATCAAGCTGCAGAGCCATCAGGTCATTGGAAAACGCATAGGAAACCGCATTTCCATGCCGATAACCAGTCTGCGCATCACCATAGTACCAGGCATTGTCCGTGATTGCGCCGGTTGAGTTGTAAGCCGCATTCCAGATCTGACCCACAGTCACCGTTCCGAAACCACCGGACAGTCCAACATAAGACAGACGTCCACCCGGCTGAGCCGCATTTGGCGTGGTGATCTTGTGCTCGAACCGATACACGGCGGTGAGCCCTTCACCAGCCTCGGCCGAACCCTTGATTCCCCAGCGTGAAGCGCCATCCTTTACAGCAAGGTTGCCGCCAGAGGATTCAACACCGGCGCGCAGCGAGGCGTACCAGCTGGCTTCGGCGAATACGACTGAGGGGACACTCAGCACGCCTGCCAAAACCAGAATGGTCATCAATTTTTTCATTTTATTTTCCTCAAAATTATTCATGAATAACAATTGTGATTAGTCAGTGAAATTAATATTTCGTACTGACGGAAGCAATTATCAAACATCAATAAGGGTGAAACAAACAACCTAATACACAAAATATATCGAAATAATACAATCGTCAAAATTTGTGTTGCATTTATGCAACAGCGGGAGTTTTGGATTTGAAGACTTTCTCGTTGAAGTAGATTTTCTAATTTTTCCAAGCGTGAATCCGTCTCCGCGCAAAAGCCGGTACAACAGCAATCAGTAAACCTTATCGAATACACCGTCAATGCTTCGAAAATACTGGAATCAGCACGGCTCATCCGTAGCACGATGAAATCAACCCGAGCCGATTCCGTCCATCGTATTGATGAGCCCGAGTGTGAACTGCATCTGTATCTATCACGATAAACCGTTAACTGTTGAGTAGTGTTGAACAATATCAAGGTTCCAACGAAAATGCTTCAATTGATGCTGCAGAGGCAGACGCTGGCCGGTGAGAACAGTCTGAATAAGAAGACAAGAAAAATATCTCTTTTCTTGGGTTGACTCTGAAAGAACCAGTTTCTACGAATATACTTATCTGCACAGAATTCCAATTACCTAACTTACATCTATTCAGTTATGGAAGAAATTATCGGTTTGCCCGTTCTGATTGGCTTTTTCCTGGTTTCTTTAGTTATGGGCTTTGTGATCAGTAGGACAAACTTTTGTACCATGGGCGGAGTTTCGGATTGGATAAACCTCAATGACTTTGGGCGCTTGGGCGCGTGGTTTCTCGCAATGGTCGTGGCCGCACTATTTATTGTCCTGCTTGAGATCGCCGCATTGATAGACATCAGCCAGCAGCGTCCGCCATATCGCACAACAAACTTCGCTTGGTTACGTTATCTACTAGGGGGAGTCATGTTCGGAGTCGGTATGACACTTGCCGGAGGCTGTGTAAGCAGAAATCTTGTGCGCGTAGGTGGCGGCAATCTGAAAAGTTTGGTTACCCTGTTGATTGTTGCATACTTCGCATTCCTTATGACAAAAACCAGGTTCTTCGAAGTCATGTTCTATAACTGGTTACAGCCACTTTCCATTGATTTCAGCTCTATCGGACTTGAATTTCAGGATTTCGGGTCGTTCATATTTCAGATTATTCCTCTTGGGAGCCCCGGTTTGATACGTCTGATCCTTGTAGTGCTGGCAGTGTTACTATGCTGGTACTTCATTAAGCGCACCCGCGGATTTAGAGGTAACGGGCACAATATCGTTGCAGGTGTTGTGATTGGACTTGCCGTAGTTGCCGGATGGTACCTGACATCCGGTCCAACGGGCATGGCATGGGTGGAAGCTGCTGAATGGGCTGATAGTCCCCCTGTGGGTGTTGGCGCTCAATCCTTCACCTTTGTCAATCCATTAGGTGAATACGTCAGTCTCGCTCTCGAATTGGAAAACGCCTCAGTATTAATTACTGTTGGTATGCTTGCCGCGCTAGGGCTGCTGCTCGGCTCGTCACTTGATGCAATTTTCAGACGACAATTCAAATTTACCTGGTTTGCCTCTTTTGGCGACTTCGTTTCAAATGCGATCGGTGGAGTGTTGATGGGAATCGGTGGAGTGCTCGCATTGGGTTGTACCATTGGGCAAGGGATAACGGGAATGGCAACTCTTGCAATAGGATCTGTACTCACCGTTGCTGCGATTATTTTATCCAGTGCCGTAACGCTGAAAACCCAGTACTACAAACTCATCTATGAAGAAGCTAGTGTCGTTGCTGCGCTTGTTACCGGCATGGTGGATTTAAAGATGCTGCCAAAGTCCTTTCGCAAGCTTGAGGCGCTGTAGGATCAACATTAAGGAGAGCAAAGATGCCTGACCGTCATTCATGGTTGCCCTCGGATCGCGTTTACGATAGCGAGTCCTACTTGTGGGTTAAATCGGAAGCCGATTCAGAATATCTGCAGGTGGGGATTGGTTCTCCTGCGGTCGAATCACTCGGCGAGTTGGCATATCTGACTCTCGCTGAACCAGGATCTCAGGTTGTTCGAGGGCAGTCAGTCGGCTCAATGGAAGCTGCAAAAATGACCGGTGACATTGTTAGCCCTGTGAGTGGTACGATCGTTTACCGAAATGAATCCGCGCTTGTAAATCCGCGCATGGTTAGCACTGATCCCTATGGAACTGGCTGGCTGCTAGCTATTGAACCGCTGACTTGGTCTACTGAATGTGCTCAATTACATGACTCAGACAGTCTGTTTGAATTGCTGCCGGAAGATCTTCGCGGCCAACACAATGATGCCTGAGCAGTGCCTGTGAATTGGCGGCTGCTGTCAGATAGCGAGGTTCTTCCCCATAGCGGCCTTGCACTAGATGATGCACTAACTCGTTCCGCGTCGGAGTGGGGTGCACCAACCCTGCGGCTGTACACATACACACCCTGTGTGCTAGTGGGTCGGTTTCAGCATGTACCCATCGAAGTAAATCTTGAACACTGTCAAACCATGGGTATACCGATCAATCGACGACCAAGTGGTGGCGGAGCAATCATTATGGGACCGGATCAGTTGGGAGTCGCGCTGGTTATTCCGAATCGGACAGATGGATTCGCTACGCGTTCCTCAGATCTGATGCATCAATGTGCCAGTGGACTAATTCGAGCGCTTGAAATGTTGGGAATTTCAGCGAAGTTTCGAGGTAAAAATGATCTAGTCGCTGACAACAGAAAAATTGCCGGTTTAGGTCTTTACCAGCCCAATTCCGGCGGCCGATTGTTTCATGCCTCGTTATTGCTTGATCTTAACGTCGAGACGATGTTGAAGTTATTGCGAACACCATTCGACTCAACTGAAGCGTCAACAAATCGCTACACTGCTGTTTCCAGGAGAATTACCACGGTTCGTTCCAGTGTCGGTACTGATTTTTCCATGTCCGAGTTGATTGAAACTGTCAGGACTGGCTATGAAAACCAGTTCGGAGTAAGAATTGAATCACAGGAAGTCAAATCCGGTGAGCAGCAACTCGCTGATCAATTGGTTGAATCACAATATTCAACCACCGAATGGATTTATCGAGATAATGCGCCTGTTCGCGATCATGTTGGACAAAGTTCTATTCGAACAGATGCTGGAGATCTAGAAATCAAAGTGATTACTGCTGGTGAGACTTTGAAGTCAGTATTTTTGAGTGGCAACTTCATCACTTCAGACAATGCAGTCCTTGATCTGGAAAGTAGCCTGCGCTGGCATACTAGCGAGCCGCGTGCATTGCAACAGACCATCGCTAAATCAATGAAGCAAAATGCGAAAGCCTGGGACAGAATCTCGGAAGGTGAGATTACCACAACGCTTTTGCGTGCGCTCAACCAGTCTGACACTAGCAATAGCGATCTAACTGCTGGTTCCTGTTTTAGCCGAAATATCGCAGAAGTTGTCTAAGGCATTTCCCATGTTAAGTGAATCGACAACCAATTTGACATTTAACTTGAAATTGTCGGAAAACCGCACCTCAGCAATTGACAACCGCATCGTTTTCCATGCGCCAGGCCTCAAACGCTATCAGACCTCAGAATATGAGCAGCACAACGAAATCGAGTTCGTTGCGATTAGCGTGACAGGAGAAGCCTGCTCACTCAATTGCGAACATTGCAAAACGGGTGTATTGCGAGGCATGCGTGATTTATCAAATTCCCGCGAATCGCTTTACGAGATTTGTTCCAAACTGCACGATCAAGGTGCAAAAGGGATTCTAATCTCAGGCGGAAGTGACCGCAGGGGCAGGGTACCGCTTCGCAAACACATTCCTGACATGATTAAAGTGCGTCAGGAGTTTGGTATAGTGATCCGAGTACACCCAGGATTGCCGGATGAAGAGACTTGCAGCGGGTTGGCGGATGTCGAAATTGATGGTGCAATGGTTGACATCATTGGTGATAACTCAACCATACGGGATGTCTATCACCTGAATACCGATGTTACTGAATACGAGGCAGTTTTGGAAAGACTTGAGCGCCACGGCGTTCCTAGTGTTCCACATATTATTATGGGACTGCACTACGGCAGAATGTTGGGCGAGGTCAATGCGCTGGAGATGATTAGTCGACATGCGCTGAAACTTCTGGTACTAGTCATACTTATGCCACTTTCAGGTACCCCGATGGCTGCTGTAATCCCGCCCTCTGTCACAGATATCACGGAATTTTTCAAACTTGCCCGTAGAACACTGCCAGATGACAAAATTATGCTGGGTTGCGCCCGCCCAGTGGGTCCGCAAAAGGTAAAAATTGACCGAGCGGCAATTGATTCCGGATTGAACGGAATCGCCTATCCAGCGGACGGAATCGTTAAATATGCCGAGAGCAGGGGACTCAAACCCGAATTCATTAACGCCTGCTGTGGCGTGAGTTGGTAAACCACTTTAATTCAAGGACCATACATGGCAACAACTGGAATTCCGACAAAGCTGCAGGAGCAGCACTATCAGATTAGTCCGGACTATGTTCGGATCAGTGTAGCAGCGGCAATAGAACTTGGTCTTGCACCGGGGCGCATCAACGGCTGCAGTTGCAACTGCATTAATCTGCTGCAGAACTATCCGCAGGGATGCGCGGCAAATTGCTCGTATTGTGGACTGGCTCGAGAACGGCCGGGTTTGGCAGAAGAAAACAGTTTTATCCGGGTTGACTGGCCACTCTATGAAACAGATCTGGTTGCTGAAAAAATTGCGCAGAAGGAGGCAAAGTCGCCAGTAGGGCGGGTTTGTATTGCCCAGGTTCAGGATCACCGCGCGACACGCGATTTGATTGATATGGCAGACCGCGTTCACAAAGCCGCACCCGAAGTTCCAATTTCAGGGCTGGTAACTGCAACACTGCTGGACGAAGATGACCTTCACGAAATTAAGCAGTCAGGCGTCGACATTATTGGTGTCGGATTGGATGCAGTATCAGAAGATCTATTTCTACGAACTCGTGGCAAGTTGGCAAAAGGACCGCATCGATGGGACCAGCATTGGGAAATCGTTCGGGCAGCAAGGCGCATATATGGACCAATGAAAGTCAATTGTCATTTGATTGTTGGGTTGGGAGAGACGGACAAGGAAATGTTCGATATGATTTTCCAGTTGAAATCTGAGCAGATTGCTGGCTATCTTTTTTCTTTTAATCCTGAACCAGGTACAGAGATGCAGGATGTGCCACGTGCTCCACTGGAGCGCTGGCGCCGCATTCAATATGTCAAGTACTTGATTGAAAACTGCGATCTGCCACCCGATGCACTTGAATTCAACGATGCAGGGGATCTGGTTCGCCTGGCTCCAGAGACTGATTCTGCAAAACTGGCATTCGACAGCGGTTTGGCGTTTATGACAAATGGCTGTCCCGACCGCGAAGGAGTGATGGCCTGTAATCGTCCGTATGGTTCATACAGACCGGGTGAGGAATATCGGGATTACCCGTTTCTACCCGATAACCAGGAACGAAAAATTATTGCGAGTCAGACAAAGCTCAATGAAATTTGGGAATTTGCGGAACAGCAAATATCTTGAAGGCTTTGTCAGTTCTCATAGGTTTCAAGAGAATAGGCCTCAAAGTTCGACGCTACGCAGGTAATATTAGTCGAACAAGATTTTTATGTTGTTAGCGTTAATTTGTGCTATTGTATTGAATCCACCATTCAATGAGATGAATCTATTCGATCCATTTAATTTTGATACTTAGAAGGAGGCAAAATATGGCGATTCATACGTCAAGACGTAACTTTCTGCAAACTACCGGAGCATTTGCTGCAGCATATGCGATGGGTACTTTTCCAGGAATTGCGCATGCAGCCCGTGAGAAGGAACTTAACATCTATTGCTGGGAAGGCTACAACTCGGACGATGTGTTGGACCCCTTTCGAAGGGAGTTTGATGCGACAGTTCGTGCTGAAGGTTTAACCTCGGATCCGGATGCTGTGAATAAACTCCGGGCAGGTGAAACCAAGATTTGGGACTTGATTAACGTCAACAACCCATGGGCCCGAGAAATGATGTGGCCAGAAGGTTTAATCCTTGATCTGCCGCGAGATCGATTTGAGCCGTTCTTTGAGAAAATGATGCCTGCATTTCATCCTCCATATTCGTGGGCGATGGACAAGACAGGTGAACATTTGCTGGGCGTAACGCAACGATTCGGTCCATTCAATTTTGTAGTCAATACGGACAAAATATCACGTGCTATGGCAGAGGACCAGGGCTTCAAGCTGTTCCTGGATCCAGCCATGAAAGATCGCTATGGCGTTCTAACTTATGACAACTGGAATATTTACCATATGTGCGTCGCTGCGGACGTTCACCCTTTCGTGGTACACACACCGGATGAAATTTCGGCATTCAGCGATATGGCACGGCAGATATTCAATGGTGCAAAGATTTTGACCGACGACCTGGTTGCCATGAACCTGGCTCTGATCAACGGCGAAATCGATGCATACTTCACCGGTGGTACCTACACCGCGTCTCCAGCTCGCTATGACGGCTACAACAATGTTCGTGGCATTACACCAGCTTCTGGTCCGATGGACGGGAAGGGTGGAATTGTCTGGATTGAGTTGACTTCTGTTGTGAACAATCCACAGGTGTCGCCACTGGCAGAGGAATTTCTTGCCTATATCCAGCGTCCGGATATCAGTAAGAAAGTTGCATTTGCTGAAGGTACGTATAACCCGGTGACTCAGATGGGATCTGCTGATGTACTTGGTGCATTTGATTCCGATGAACTGGATGCAATTCAATGGGATACATTGGAAGAAGAAATGGCCCGTTCAGCAGATTACGACATCAATCCTGATTACGCAGAAATGTATGAGCATTACTCTGCTGCGAAGCGGGAACGGGAAGCCTAATCGCTACTTACACAAAATATGCAGACATGGGATCTTTGCATGGAGCCCATAGTGTATGAATGAAGTGCAGTTGGGTTTTTTGGAGCTAAGAGGTGTAACAAAGCAATTCGGTGAATTTACCGCTCTTGATGATGTAAACCTCAGCATTTCTGAAGGAGAATTTTTCACACTGGTCGGTCCATCGGGCAGTGGAAAAACCACTCTAATTCGCATACT
>CAZYSR010000075.1:0-2927 GCA_964649525.1 uncultured Gammaproteobacteria bacterium | reverse complement strand
CACCAAGATCGCCTGGCTCGCCAAAATCAATCATAGTGGTGAAAAAAGTTGCAGTGGAAATGTCAATGGATTTTTCCGACTGACCTGCCAGATACCCGAGCAATGTTGCCAACAAAGTTCCACCCAAACAATAGCCAATCGCATTAATCTTGTTCTGGTCTGTGATGGACTGAATTACATCCATCGCCCAAAGTGGGCCATCTTTCAAGTAATCGTCAAATGTGCTTTCACGATAACTTTCATCAGGATTCACCCAGGAGATAACAAAGACTGTGTAGCCCTGCCCTACAAGCCAACTGATAAATGAATTTTTCGGGGATAAATCGAGAATATAAAACTTGTTAATCCACGGTGGAATGATCATGACCGTTCTTGAGTGCACCGTCTCGGTGGATGGTGCATACTGAATGAGTTCGGCCATGCGGTTGCGAGCAATGACTTTACCGGGTGTTACGGCGATGTTACGACCGAGTTCGAACGCGTCATCATCAACCATTTTGACGCTTTTCCCTGCTTCCAAATCATCTGCCAGATTTCGAAGACCATTTAGCAGATTTTCGCCCTTCGAATTACGCGTGGCTTTTAACACATCGGGATTGGTCTGCAAAAAATTAGTCGGGGCGAATGCATTCACAACCTGGTCGGAATAAAAATCAAGCTTTCGCTTTTCCTCACTGGTCAATCCGTCGGTTTGTTGGAAAAAGCCTTGCAGATATTCCGAGCCAATGAGATAGGATTGTTTTAACGCATCAAACCAAAGAGTCGTATTCGACGTTTCTGGATTGTTCACATCAGCATGCCACTCTGACGACCTGAATCGTCCGTCATCAGATTTAGGCTGAATCGCCGGAGTTGCATCTATTCCCTGCGACTTTCTGACGATGTAGTCGCCTAGTGCAGCGTACTTTGAAAGTGCTTTCAACTGCAACTGCAACAGGTTATTTAGGTCATTCGCATTGTTTAATGCAGCTTTTGCAAATAGTGTGCCGAGACGGATTGAAAATTGAGAAATATCAGCGCTCGGTGGAGTGTTCATCAAAGTGGTCATGATCCGTGAATACTGTTGATTGAACTCGGACAACAAATGTTCGGGATTGAAATCAGTACTCTTTTCTGTAAGTTGTTCCTGCATAATCAATCTCATCTTTATTGCACTGCATTATGAATAAGTATTTCTAATTCAGGTGTGATTTCGATTGAAATCTCTCAGGCAGACCCGTTTGCAGAGCCGTTTGTTCGCCTTGGAACTTTGACTTTAGCCTGACCAATCAGTACCACTTCCCCATCAACAGTACAGGTCGTATCCAGAATGGCATATGGTCGTTCACTGTCTAATTCTGCAACAACAACATTTGCAGTAACAGTATCACCAACTCTCACTGGCACCGTAAACTTAAGACTCTGGTTCATGTATATGCAACCAGGGCCTGGAAGACGCGTACCAATTAATGTCGATATCAAACTAGCGGTCAACATCCCGTGAACAATTGGTTCACCGAATGCTGTTCGACTGGCAAACTCGCGATTCTGATGTAAAGGATTCGTATCGCCGGACACTCCAGTAAACATCAATACGTCGGCATCGGTTAAAGTTTTACCGTAGGCTGCAGTCATTCCGACTTCCAAATCCTCAAAGTAAAACCCATGCAGTTCAACGTCTTTGCGTGATTCACTCATTTGATACCTCGTAAGTGTTTATAAACAATATATTTTATCCTGTTAAAGTGGGTAAGTATTCCAATTGAATATAATTCAAATCCATTCAAAATTTAACGCCTTGATCAACTGATGCAAAGCAAAAATCCATACGAATCTGGTTTAGACAAAAACTCGGCAAACTACGTGCCATTGTCCCCATTGGGTTTTCTAGAAAGGAGTGCGCGCATATTTCCCGACCGCACTTCGCTGATTCATGGTGATCAACACTATACGTGGAAGGAAACGTACAGTCGCTGTCAGCAGCTGGCATCTGCATTAACTGAGTTAGGAATAAAACGCAACGATACAGTCTCTATCATTGCACCGAATATTCCCCCAATGTATGAAGCCCACTTCGGGGTGCCAATGACGGGTGCGGTGCTGAACACAATCAATGTACGTCTGGATGCAGACACGATCGCATTTATCCTTGAACATGCAGAATCAAAAGTACTGATTGCAGACAGTGAATTTTCAGATGTTGTTGGTCCAGCACTAAGCAAAGTCAATCGAGATATAACGGTTATCGACATTCTTGATGATGCGGTGCAACATGGCTCAAAAGTGGGTAGTATGGACTATGAGACCTTCATAAGTCAAGCCAAATCTGAATTTTTTCCTATTCAGCATCCTGAATCAGAGTGGGATGCCATCTCACTCAACTACACCTCTGGAACAACAGGCAACCCAAAGGGTGTTGTTTATCACTACAGAGGCGCATATCTGAATGCACTAAGCAATGCACTTAATTGGAAGATGCGACCGCACCCAATTTATCTTTGGACGCTGCCAATGTTTCATTGCAATGGCTGGTGTTTTCCCTGGACTATTGCACTACTTGGTGGTACCAATGTTTGTCTGCGTCGAGTCTCAGCGGAAACAATCTTTGATGCGATAGCTGAATACAAGGTCTCTCACTTTTGTGGAGCGCCAATTGTGCTCAACATGGTCGTTAACGCCAGTGAGAACGAGCGCAAGTCATTCGATCATCCTGTTGAAGTCATGACCGCAGCGGCTCCGCCACCCGCTGTCGTTCTCGAAAAAATGGAGCAAAACGGATTTTTAATGACGCATGTTTATGGTCTAACTGAAACCTATGGACCTGCAGTTATTTGCGAGTGGCACCAGGAGTGGAACGAGTACGACAGTGCAAAGCAGGCAAATCTCAAATCTCGTCAAGGTGTACCTTATCTTGCGCTAGCCGGTCTTGACATCATGAACCCAAAAAC
>CAZYSR010000074.1:0-3224 GCA_964649525.1 uncultured Gammaproteobacteria bacterium | reverse complement strand
GGTTGACCCTGAAGTACAGCCGTTTTTTCCTGAATTCGGTTGCTCTGTTGAATCAATTTCAGATTTGCGTTGATTAAATTGCCAAGTTGAATGGCAAACTCGGGTGTATTAGCGATAGTCTGGAACTCTTTTTCGCAGCAGTCAATCCACTTGCGAGACAACGTGCCAAAATCCTGCTCCCCGCTGGCAGTTGAAATCGAAGCAGTAAAAGCTTCATTGGCACGTCGAGAAAAGTCCTGAAACAGTTCTGCAAATTCTCGAAGTGCAGATTCGTATTCCCTTTGCAGTTCGCTTAACTGAGTCCAGTCTTCCTGGTATTCTCGAGTGATGCCGAGAGCGGGGGTTTGTGTAGCTTGGGCATTCCAGGAGGGCAATGTACCAGCTTGACCGAGCAGGTTCATCCAGGGGCTTTGTTGTGATAAGGCTGGGTTCGGCATGCCAGTCATAAACGGAGTTGCGGAAAATGTGCGAATCAGATCTTCCATTTGCCGAGTGGTGCCGAAGTCTGGAACCTGACCTTGTGCGACCTTCTGCATTGATTGCATCAGGCTACCAAAATCAAATAGCTGAGCAAAGACTGGTGGGACGAAGGTCGACTGTGTAGCAGGTGCCGGTCCAAAAAATGGAAACAGCTGATTCGGCTGCAGGTTCGTCCAGGGATTAAACATGGTAATGTACAGTTGAATCTGTCATTCGGCTCATTGGTATTCCAATAATACGGCATTTCCAGTTATGTCGACAATCCGAATGGTTCGCTCCTGACCTAATGCGTCCATGAGGTGAATAGTTTCTCCAATGTCAAAATCAACCGGTTGCTGTTCACCACCGTTGATTGCGACATTGTCAGTATAAAGATAGGTGCGATTATGTGTGTCGAGTATGGGTTTCAACCTTCCAGAAATACCTTGAATCTCTCCTGTCCCATCTCGAAAAATTACCGAACCTCCGTAAGTGAGCGGGTGTAATTCGATGTGCAATTTTCGCTCTTTAGGAACCCAATTCATTTCTAGATGTGCAGCAAAGCCTGTTGACGCTGCATATACCTTCATCGGCTTATCAACAGAATACAGTTCGAGTCGCGCCACGCCATATTCGTCTGTTAAAGCACCTACCCAAGTCTTATTCGGAAAAAGTGCCAATACTTCAACTCCTGACAAGGGTTGCGATTCAGCGGAAACTGAAATTGCCACTGAACTATTGTCTGTTTCGTCTGAAATATGAGGCTGCCACAATGCATTCAAATTTTGCCAGGGGATCAAAGTTCCGTCTTGACGCTGCTGAAAACTGTCTCCACCGTATGCAACAAATGCACTAATCGATTGTGGTAAGTGCTGGAGATGCTTTTTCACGCGTTTGGTACCACGTAGCAACGAAGTCGAAGGGGTTGCGCTGGATTTGGCTTCAACAAGTAAAATTCTCTCCACCTCAGGAATCAAGAGATCAACTTCGATGCCATTGTGATCTCGATAGAAATACAGTCCATCGTGCATGCCTCGATTGAAGCGATTTTTCATGATTTCCGCTACTACCCAAGTTTCAAATATCTGTCCACGCAGGGGATGGGACAAGATGTGTTCGGGTTTCCGAATACCAAGCAGATAGCACATTAGTCCCGTGTCAAGAAAGTAGAGCTTCGGCATTTTTGTCACTCGTTTACGCGGGTTGCCGCGAAATGAATGTACACAAACCGTAATGAAGCTGGCCTCCAACACACTAATCCAGCGCTTAGCGGTGGATTGGGAAATTCCACAATCCGTCGCCAATGTTGAATATTTGAGCAGAGTGCCGCTCCGACCCGCGCAAAACTGAACAAATCGATAAAAGGTAGCAAGATTCCCTATGTTACTCAGAGAGCGTACATCTCGTTCGAGAAAGGAATCAACATAATCTCCGAGCCATCTGGTCGGATTGTGTCCTTCGTCAAAAATTCTCGGATAGCCTCCGGAGTACAGCACTTGCTCTAAGTCATTGGGATAACGAGCAAACCGCTTAATCTCATCCCAACACAAAGGAAGCAATTGATGTAATGAAGTTCTCCCGGCTAAAGACTGACTGACCTGTTCCAATAGAGCGAAGTTCTGTGATCCTATCAGAATCCATCGACCGCGTGCCGGATTATCATCGACTATCGTCTGGATGTACGACAGCAGTTCGGGAAAATATTGGACTTCATCAATGATGACTCCATCCCGAAACTGTTTCAGGAAACCGCGTGGATTCTCTCTCGCAAATGCTCTGCTATCATGTGATCCCAAACTAACATAAGCGTGATTTGGAAATATTGCTCTTACCAGCGTAGTTTTTCCACCCTGTCTTGGTCCAGTTATTGTCAGAACAGGTGATTGCCCAGCGGCTTGTCTCAGGTTTGGTTCCAGGTTTCGTTTGATGATCATGCATAGATTTTATATTTCAGTATAAATCGCTATATGATAACTATTTATACTGAAAAATTGATTCAATAGGAGAGCATCAGTCTTGAGGGCGTATCGCCGAAATCACCCCATCGGTGGTGCCTATAACAAGATCAGTGGTAGGAGCTCTAGTCGGTGTGTGGGTTAGTTTACAGAGCGTCGATGTATTCGCGAGTTTGATACGACTGATCAGCTGGGGTCATTGTGTGAAGGTATCGGCGAAACTTATGTCCAGAATCAAGTTAGAGGCGTAGTCGAATATTGGTGTAAAGAAAAAGCCGCCTGAAGAGGCGGCTTTTCCAATCAAGCATAAACCGGCTGATTAGGGTTTGATATAGGAGTAACCCATGGCTTGCAGTTTCGCTACTTCTGCCACTCCGCTTGGCACGATATCGCCATCAGCCACATCGTAAAGGTCGGCCTGATAGTCAACTTTGCGACCTCTGACAGTATTTGCGCAGACATTGAAAGCAACGCCTTGATCTTTGAGAGCAGCAATTTTCGCTGTCATTTCTTCGCTAGCATTTGCGTGCTTGAATTTACTGACTTTTTCCAGTGATGAAGGTTCAAGCAGTAGTGCCAGGCCATTGCCGTGTAACACAACTTTCAAATCCAGATTTTCCGCACCGACGGCATTAATGTGGTTTTGAATATTTGTAAGTGCACCTTTCTGGGCTTTCGGGTTGTCGTAATTGATGTGGTAGACAACTTTCTGCTTGGCATAGCCGGTCTGATCGGCCACAACTGCCGTTCCGCCAAGTAGTGTTGCCATAATGCCAATCAAAGCGATCTTAAGTAATTTCTTCATTGGTC
>CAZYSR010000073.1:0-5021 GCA_964649525.1 uncultured Gammaproteobacteria bacterium | reverse complement strand
TCAGTACACCGAGTAAAGACAAAACTCAAAAAAACAATTTTTCCCGACATCAGATCAAATAGATTGGATGGAGAGCTATCGCTCGTCAACACCTCTCCATCCGTTGCGAGTTTTATCACCGGCAACTCATAAGTTCCTGGTGCCGGCGGTTCATAAGCTAGCTCACCCCAACCCGGTGCTCTAGGAGGAGTTGAGGTTGACGCATGCACCATTTCAGATAGACAAAAACAGATGATCACCACGCTCAAGGTGATAGTCATCCTTGCCAAGTGATGCGCTGAGCTTTTCGCAAGCACTTTAAATCAAATTGATCTGAATTGGATCTTCAGTCGATAGGCTTCAACTGTCAGATTGAATCTTGGCTGGATTCTCTTCGCTTGGCTGAGTCCTGGCTGTCTGTACGCTATCAACATATGGATTTAGCATTCCATACATGGCATAAGCTCCAAAACGCATCTGATGCGCGCGTCCAAGGCCGTGCTCGTAAAAATCAATTGACCACTGATGTTCGAGTTTTTCGCCATCCCAGTGATAAAGTTTGACATATTGTTCGTCAGCATCGCCGGTCTTGTCCCAGTTTCCTAGCAGTGAACTTGAAAAGTAAACGCGCTTTCCATCCCAGCTTTGAGAAACCATATTTATCTGACTGCCGACTACTTCCTCATACACCTGCTTTGGTGCATGCGGGTCCGAAATATCAAAATATCGCGCCTTGCCTTCCAGGAAGGTATCGACCCACAGACCGGTATCATCTGCTGTGATGGAAATATCAACTGGCAGCGGAACATCTGCTGGATTACCGATATCGGCGACAGCTTTGGCCTGCCATTCCCCTGAATCGTCTTCATAGATCAGCCATATTTGGGAAGTCAGTGCGGTACTGGTAAAGCAGTACTTGTTTTCTGGATCCCAGGCACAGCGAATTTCTAACGGGACACCCGGCACATCAAGAACTTTCAATGGTTTACGGGCATGCATATCCCAAACAACCATGGTGTTGCCGAAGCGCTGCATGGCCTCGGGAGAACTTAGCATCGCGCCAAAATCCATCATGTAGTTGGACCAACCGGTAAAGGATGATGTCAGCATGATGTTCAAATCAGCCTTGACTCGCACATCGTAGCCATATCCGTCGGCAAACTGGCCCGATTTCGTAGCACCTCGCAGGTCTTCATCTGTGGGAATCCAGTGCGTGGCAATATATTCGCCCTCGTTGTTATATTCAGCCATACCAGTTCGTCCGCCATTATCGACATTATTTGATAACGCTGTCACCATCATGCGACCAGGCAAGGCATAAAACGTATGCGGCCCGACCAATCCGCCCGTTACATCGGCAAAATCAGTGATTACCTTCGAGATGCTCGGTGCCGCCGGATCCGTATGAATGTCGAAAATGAAGATCTTGTTAGTGTCTAGTCCACCTGCCCACAGATATCTTCGATCATCACTTAAACCTGAGTGATGCGCTTCGTTTCGGCCGCCAACGGAAAGTACGTGAACAATTTTCCCGTAATTGTCGGCATTTGGGTTGGCTCCTATCGTAACCAGTTTGTCCTGTTCATCGCCTACGCCTTCCACACCTAATGTCCAGACATACACATAGTCTTCCTGACCGGTAATTTTTGCGATATAGGGAGACATGCAGGTTTCATCTGCCTGAACTGGCAAACTGAACAGAAACGGCATGCTCAATGTCAGAAAAAATACAATCAGTTTTTTCATCTCACTCTCCTTCATTTCGTAATTGGTTAAAGCAATCCACTCGTTTTACAAGCGAACGCACTCGCTAATTTTCATATCGTTCAATCATACATCATCAAGTTTTGTATTGCATGTGCTCTCAACAGATTCCTGTCAATTCGCCGCCCTCGGCTACCATTCAAGCAACCTGAATCCAACAGATTTAGTTATAGAGCAGTGCACACATCTTTCGCGCATAATTTGGTAATGAATCACACCCTCACCGTGTTATATTTATCGAATTACACAGCGAAAAATTTATGATGGTTTTTTGCTCTCATTAGATTTCTACTCGTCGTTGTGCCTATATTCAGTTTTTTCCAATTTCAGGAGCCTGGTATGAAAAAAATTACAGTTCTTTTGACGTTCCTGCTCAGTGTCTCACTTGCAGGATGTGCGGACTTTAGTATGTCCTCTGTGAAAAATTCTGTATCCAAATTGAAGTTCTGGGATAAAGATTCCGATCAATACACTGTTACAATCACCAACCTGACCTCAGGTTCTTATCTGACCCCGATTCTTGTAGTTGGACACAGCGATCAACAAACAAGAATGTTCGCATTTGGAAAGGCTGCATCTGAAGAAGTACAGGCGGTTGCAGAAGGCGGGAATTTTGAAGCCCTGGCAACTCAATTTGAAGACGCTGGTGCCGAGGTTGTTGAAAATCCAGCAGGTGATCTACTCGGTCCGGGCGAAATGACCACGCTTACACTGTCCAAAGACAACACCCGAATTTCACTGATAACAATGATTTTGCCGACCAACGACGGTTTTATTGCTCTTGATAATGCGAATTTGCACACTGGTTCCCAATTTCTCTATGCATTAGACGCAGGCACCGAAGGTAATGATGAGCAGATTACCGGTGGCGGCGCACCAAATACACCTGGCATTCCTGCGGACCCGGGCGGCAAGGCCAATAGGAACGCAAACGGGATTTCCGGTGTTAAAGCCGAAGGCGCCGTGGACCGACATCCCGGAATTTCAGGCGAAGCCGGATCTGCACTAGACGCGGAAATACACGGCTGGAGTGGCCCAATCGCTTCAATCGAAATATCGGAATAGTTCACAAATTCTAACGAACCAATAAGACTGTATTCGCCCAAAACACTGCTATTTTGGTGGTGCTTTGGGCGGACTAATTTCTAAACGAGAGATATATTGAGATGAATACAAGCAGCGCTGAAATGTTAGCAATTGATCAGAATCACCTGATCCACCCGTTGCACGTGCGAGGAGGACACGATAACGCTCGCATCTGGGCCGAAGGCTATGGCTCTACACTCGTTGACACAAATGGCAAGGAGTATATTGATGGTCTGGCTGGACTGTGGAATAACACTGCAGGGCATAGTGCTCAACCCTTAATTGATGCAGCGGCAGCGCAGTACGCCAAGCTGCCTTACGCGTCTGGCTACGTCGGAAGTTCAAACGACAAGGCGATTGAGCTTGCGGCAAAACTTGCACGCATCTGTTATCCGCAAATCAATCGATTCTATTTGACCTCTGGTGGCGGTGAGGCAACTGACTCAGCTATTAAGATGTCCAGATATTACTGGAAACTGAAAGGCAAGTCCGAAAAGACGAAAGTGATCTCTCGAATGCTCGGCTATCACGGAGTCACCTTCGCTGCAATGTGCGCCACTGGTATGCCGGTTTATTGGCCGATGTTCGAGCCGCGCATTCCAGGGTTCTCTCATATTCCGTCTCCCTATCCCTATCGATACGAGTCAAGCGACCCAAACGTATCCCAAGGTGTAGCGGCAGCAAATGAACTTGAGAAACGAATTCTTGAAGAAGGGGCGGAAACTGTCGCCATGTTCATTGCGGAACCCGTGCAAGGTTCCGGAGGAGTAATTCCACCACAGGATGACTACTTTCCCAGAATTCGCGAAATTTGTGATCAATACGAAGTCTTGCTGGTTGCCGATGAGGTGATTACCGGATTCGGCAGAACTGGAAAAATGTTCGCACTGGAACATTGGGGCGTGCAGCCCGACATCATTCAATTCGCTAAAGCGGTTACATCAGGTTATTTTCCATTCGGCGGCATTGGTGTCAGCGACGAAATTGCGAATACGATGGAAGCCAGTACGGAGCCCTTCATGCACGCGTATACATACAGTGCTCATCCAATCGGAAGTGCAATCGCTTGCGCGATGATCGACCTGGTCGAAAGCGAAGATTTCCCTGGACAGGCTGCGCAGAAAGGGGAGCGACTGCAGGACAATCTAGTTAGCGCTATCGGTGACCACCCCCATGTCGGTAATATCCGTGGCTTGGGACTGCTGTGTGGAGTTGAATATGTCAAAGACAAGGCAACCAAAGAACCCTTTGATCCGACTGATAAAATCGGCGACAAGGTTTTGAATGCGGCAATTGAACGCGGTCTTTTCAGTCGAGTGCGTGGCGATGTCTACTGCCTGGCACCGCCGATTGTGATTGAAAATTCCGAAATCGATCGATTGACTGCGATTTTGCGTGCTGCTACGATTGATGTGTTGGGCGTAGGGTAAACGTTCATTTGATTCTAAAGTGCCAATAAAGCTGGTACAACAGTTTTTGATCAAACGTGTTGTAGCGCATAAGGAGATGCGTCTAGAGGTCGAGTATGGATCTGAAATCCAGCATTAGGACAATCGTTGACTATCCAAAACCAGGGATACGCTTTCGGGACATTACATCACTGTTATGCTACCCGGAAGCATTTCGCTATAGCGTCGATCTTCTGTATCAGGAATTTCACAGCACTGAACTGGACGGTCTGATTGCAGTCGATGCACGCGGGTTTCTTTTCGCATCAGCACTCGCATACCAACTTCATCTGCCGCTGTTTCTGGTACGAAAAGAAGGCAAGCTGCCTGGAGAAACCATCAGTTCCGACTACGAACTGGAGTACGCAACCAATCGTCTCGAAATGCACATCGATTCGCTTGAGTCCGGATCCCGAGTAGCGATCATCGACGATCTGATCGCCACTGGTGGGACGGTTATGGCAGCTGTTGACTTGATCAATGAACTCGGCGGCAGTGTCGTCGCTTGTGCGGTAGTCGTTGAACTGACGGACTTGGGTGGTCGAGATCGTATTTCACCAATTCCTCTTCATAGCTTGGTAACTTTTCGCGAAGATGAAATGTGAGCAAGCCGACACTTGTGTGATTGAAGTCAAACGCGTCTGGCGATAGAAGGTAGGTCTCCTCTCAATCCACATGCAAATCGGATGATTTCCTGCTTGGGGAATTCCATTCGGTTCGTTAGTGTTAATCCTGCTCCCAGAA
>CAZYSR010000072.1:0-5334 GCA_964649525.1 uncultured Gammaproteobacteria bacterium | reverse complement strand
GTCATCAACATATTCAAGATAGGCAGAATCGAGAATCAGGAGGACGCTGGACGGCAGATTTTGATGCAGTCGCCTGATTTCCGACCCACTCACCCAAGTGCCAGAGGGATTATCGGGATTTGCAATCATGACGATTCGAGTTTTGGACGACACACAACTCAAAACTTCGTCGACATTTGTCGTAAAGTCGCTATCGTTCGCGCGAACAGGCACGGCATCATTTGCGTACGCGTAGTTTGGAAATTTCTGATAGCCATTGATGCTGCAGATCAACTCGTCGCCCGGTCTTAGAAATGCACGAGCGAGTCTTGCCAGCAAGTCATCGGAACCGTTCCCACAAACAACACCGTCAGGACTGAGTGCATGATGATGAGCGATGCGTTCGGTTAATGCAGCTTCCGCACCATCAGCATATCGTTCCATTCTCTGAATCGCTTCGGTAGCAGCAGCTATCGCCAGATCACACGGGCCAAACGCACTTTCATTGGAAGCAATGTTGATGCGAGTTCTAGCCAGTGCTTTATCGTCTGCTGCAACCATGTGCGGCTTAATGTTCTCTAGACCGGGTCGCAGTTCGGGGGTCATGGACGACGAGAGAAAATAGAAATAATTGGTGAAACGAGTCGATTGAAGCCTTTTATTTTCTCAAAATAATTGTCGATTCTGAGACAAATTTATCGAAAGTCCCAAATTACTTGATGAAAATTGCTTGCTTACTCGTAGGTTAGAGTCGTATGACGGCCATCATTTTTTTAATACGATCTCGGCAACTCCAGAACATGTTCTGAGAGATAGCTCAAAATCTGATTGGTTGAAATCGGTGCGACCTGGTACAGTCGCGTTTCTCGGAACTTTCTTTCTACGTCAAATTCTTCGGCGAATCCAAATCCTCCGTGCGTTTGCAGACAAGCCTCTGCAGCCTCCCACGAAGCATCAGCGGCCAGCAACTTCGCTAAATTCGCCTCTTCACCCGGATTTGCACCTTTATCGAACAATTTCGCCGCTTCCCTAAGCATCAACTCAGCAGCTCGCATTCCTGCGTACGCCCTGGCGACCGGAAACTGTATTCCCTGGTTCTGTCCAATCGGACGATTGAACACCACGCGTTCGTTGGCATAGGCAACTGCCTTTTCAATAAACCACTTCGCATCACCGATACACTCTGCAGCAATCAATATCCGCTCGGCATTCAGACCAGACAGAATGTATCGAAATCCCATTCCCTCCTCTCCAATCAGGGCATCAGTGGGTACCTCCATGTCCTTAATAAACACTTCCGTCGTTGAGTGATTCATCATTGTGCGAACCGGACGAATCATTAGCTGTGATTCTGGTATTTTGCGAGTATCAACCAGGAGGGTCGACAAACCGTCGCTTCGCTTTTTCACCTGATTGATTGGTATTGTACGACACAACAACAGCATCAGATCAGAGTGTTCGGCCCGGGAGGTCCAGATTTTCTGACCATTCACGATATAGCAATTACCTGAGCGAATTGCAGTGGTGCGCAATGATGATGTATCGGTCCCGCTACCAGGTTCGGTCACACCGAACGCCTGAAGACGAATGGAGCCATTTGCAATACTTGGCAGGTATTTTTCTTTCTGTTCTTTCGAGCCGTGACGCAGTACCGTCCCCATGAGGTACATCTGTGCATGGCACGCAGCAGCATTCCCGCCTGATCGGTGAATTTCTTCCAGAATGGCAGCGGCGGCAGAAATTGGTAATTCATGGCCACCGTATTGCTGCGGAATAAGCGCACCAAGATAACCAGAACGCGTCAGTGCATCGACAAACTCTTCGGGGTATGAACGATTCCGGTCACAGGTTTGCCAGTAGTCCGACCCAAAATCGAGGCAGAGTTTCCGGACTCCATCGCGTATGTCCGGGTGGTCAAGCTGGTAATTCATGTTTCACAAGTTTGCTGAGCGAAAGTGACTGCAGAGTTTCGATAAAAAATCGTGAGAATTTCGTGTTAGCGGTAACGTTTCGATTTTACCATTCGTTTGAGTTTTAGTCCTTCAAGCAAACAAAGTTCATATTATCCTGATGCCAACAAAGACATTTTCATACTATTGATACTATTGATTTTTAGGGGATAATAATAGGCGACACTCAATACCTCGCCTTTGAGAGTGAAATAACATGCCACAAGCACCTCTATCTTTTGAATACTACGATACGTTATTGATTGAATCAATCAGTGATCACATTTTCATCGTAACTTTAAATCGACCAGAGGCTTCGAATGCTTTTAACACCCAGATGGTCCGGGAAATTTATCAGTTGTTTGAAGGAATCGCGCTAGATCAGACTGATTGCCGCTGTATCGTTGTTACCGGTGCCGGAAAACGGGCATTTTGTGCGGGCGCCGACTTAAAGGAGAGGCGTGGAATGGACGATTCAGTTTGGTCGAGACAGCATCTGGAGATAGAACGCATGGTGAGAGCAATCAATGACTGTCCCATTCCCGTAATCGGAGCAGTCAATGGTGCAGCTTACGGTGGAGGATGTGAACTGGCATGTTTAATGGATTTTCTTTATGCTTCAGAAACCGCTCGATTTGCGCTACCCGAAACTGGACTCGGAATCATTCCTGGTGCTGGCGGAACTCAAACATTGCCGCGCTCCGTTGGCGAGCGTCGCGCCAAGGAGATCATTTTGACAGGCAGGTCTTTTTCAGCACAGGAAGCATGCGAATGGGGACTGGTCAATAAAGTCGTACCGCTTGATCGACTATTGAACTCGGCCATTGAAACAGCGGAAAAAATTTCCGCCAACGCACCCATCGCAATCCGTCAGGCTAAACAGTCTATTCAAAAAGGAGTGCAAATGAGCCTGTCCGACGCACTAGCGTTTGAAATTGAAGCCTACAACCGAACGGTTCCAACCCGCGACCGGCGTGAAGGTGTTCAAGCATTCAATGAAAAGCGCAAACCAAAATTTGAGGGCAATTGAGTAAACAATTGTTGGCAACTTTCGCAGTATCAACTTCACCTCACTGCGTCAACTTGATCATCACTCTGTAATGCCGATACCAATAACTGTGTGATATTTATGACACACCTGACATT
Source organism: uncultured Gammaproteobacteria bacterium (assembly GCA_964649525.1). Classification (GTDB taxonomy): domain Bacteria; phylum Pseudomonadota; class Gammaproteobacteria; order Arenicellales; family JAJDZL01; genus JAJDZL01. The sequence goes on along the minus strand of CAZYSR010000072.1, from coordinate 2,260 downwards.
TCGATAGTTTGCAGTTTTGTAGAGAAGAGCTTGATCATCAAGGGGGATGGAACAAAATAATCCCTATTATTCAAGAGTATAGAGTCAATTGGATTAATTCGTTCCACGAATTATGGAACGATTTCTACTACTTGCCATATTGATGGTAATAAGGTAGATTTTGTGCAATACGGTATGCTGTGCTTGTTCATCATACCCGCCGTGAGAAGGTATTACTCAATCGTTACTCTGCATGGCGGATTCCAACAACTGTGCGACGTGTATAGATTGCCTGCCAGTACCCAGTTCAATCTGGTGGCGACAGGAAGTTCCGTGTGCAACAATGATTGTGTCCTCTTTCGCCTCGCGAATCGCCGGTAAGAGATCAAGTTCTGCCATCTTGGTTGAAATGCGCCAGGTATCCCTACCGTAGCCGAAAGCACCAGCCATACCGCAGCATCCGGAATTAATGACACTTGACTTCAATTCTGGAATTCGTGCTAGCGCACTTTCCACAAATCTCATCTGATCAAATGATTTCTGATGACAGTGACCGTGAATCAAGGCAACCCGATCAATAGATTTGAGTTTGAGATCGGGGTTTTCTTTTTCCAAGAACTCTTCAAAAAGAAAAGAATTTTGCGCCAGCGATTTCGACGCATCGCTACGGACTAATAGTGGAATCTCATCTCGCAGACCAAGCAAACAACTCGGTTCCAGTCCTACTATCGGAATACCCTGTTTTAGGTAGGATTCAACTGCTGTAAGCAATCGGTTTATTTCCACCTTCGCCTCTTCGATCATACCATTCGTAAGATAGGTACGCCCGCAACACAACAGACGCCAACTGTTATCTGAAACAGGGAAATGGATGCGATAGCCCGCCGCGATCAAAACATTTACCGCGGCTCGTAGATTATCCGGCTCAAACCACCTGTTGAAAGTGTCAGCAAAAAGGACTACCGGCTTGCCATTGGATGGTCCCAGGCTTTGAGACTGTAAAAATGGATTTCGATGCCATTCTGGCAACGGACGACAACGACTCAATTGCGTAACGGGTTCCAGAACTGTACGGATAGTTGAAGATTTGGAAAATAGATTACTGATCCATGACAAACGACTGGCATGTGGCGCGAAGCGTGGCAAATGACCGATCAGTTTCTGGTGGGTTGTAACACCGTGAGCACTTGACATAGCCGCCGTAGTTTCAATCTTCATTCTCGCCATGTCAACTCCAGTCGGACATTCGCGTCGGCAGGCTTTGCAACTGACACAGTATTTCATCGCGTCCCGCATCGCATCAGAGGTCAATGCATCCGTACCAAGTTGACCAGAAATAGCGAGACGCAGAACATTCGCTCTGCCCCGGGTTACATGCTGCTCATCCTTAGTTGCGCGATAAGAAGGACACATCACACCACCAGAAAGTTTTCGACAGGTGCCATTGTTATTGCACATTTCGACTGCGCCTTGAAAACCACCACCTTGACCGGTCCAGCCTCGCCAATCCAAGACAGTGCTAATTTCAGGTACGGTGTATTCGGGCGGGAAGCGGAATAATCGAGCATCGTCCATCTTTGGTGAATTGATGATTTTCCCCGGATTCATTATTCCATCCGGGTCACACAACCGCTTAATTTCTCCGAAAGTTTCGACCATTCGTTTGCCGAACATCTTCTCGTGGAACTCCGAACGACACAACCCATCTCCATGCTCTCCAGAGTGCGACCCCTTGTATTGGAGTACCATTTCAAAGCACTCTTCGGCAATGTCGCGCATAGCCTTCACATCCCGCTCCTCGCGCAAGTTCAAAACAGGGCGAACATGTAGACAACCCACGGAAGCATGCGCGTACCAGGTTCCCCGGGTACCATGCTTATGGAATATTTCTGTAAGCCTAGCGGTATACTCGGCCAAGTCCGCAAGATCGACCGCACAGTCTTCCACGAAAGATACTGGCTTACGATCATCTCGCATAGACATCATGATGTTGAGGCCAGCCTTTCGAACTTCGAACACCGAAGCCTGGAATTTTCGGTCAATTGCATCAACCACGCCGCCTCGGAATTGTTCAGGATTTGTAAACTGGTATCCGAGTTCAGCCATCAAATCACTCAGTGCCTTGAGACGCCGAAAGTTTTCGTTCTGATCACTTTCGGCAAATTCAACCAACAGCAAAGCCTCTGGTTCACCATTAACCATTTTTTTAACAGTGTCTCGAAACATCTCAATTTCGCGGGACAATTCGATCATCGTCCTGTCGATGAGTTCAACCGCAACT
>CAZYSR010000071.1:0-3124 GCA_964649525.1 uncultured Gammaproteobacteria bacterium | reverse complement strand
GGCAAACGCCAAAAAATTTGCACAGGAAATTAATGATCTGGTTACTACTTATGGTGGCGGCAATCGCAGGCTCGCCGTCGATCGTTGCAGCTTGTTGGGTATCCATGAACTTGAACAATGCGGAATCGAATTGATCGAGGGGCAGGATGTCATGGAAATCGCCAGGGTCATCAAGTCGCCCGAGGAACTGGAATTGATGAAATATTCGGTACGGGCGTGTGAAACTGCTGTCTCGAACATGCGCGATGCGATGGCTCCAGGAATTACGGAGAATGCATTGTGGGCGAAGCTGCATGAAACCAATATTGCATTGGGTGGAGAATGGATTGAAACGCGCCTTCTTTCATCAGGCCCGCGAACCAATCCATGGATGAGAGAGTCCTCGATGAGAGTTATTCAACAGGGCGACATGATGAGTTTCGACACTGATCTGATCGGCCCTTATGGTTATTGCTGTGATATGTCTCGTTCCTGGATTTGTGGTGAAGTCAAACCTACCCCAGAACAGGCACGGTTATATCAACTGGCAGCAGAACAGATTCGTTTCAACACTGAATTGATAAAACCAGGGGTGGAATTCCGGGAACTGTCCAAAAATGCGTGGCCCGTGCCTGAGGAATTTCAACCCAATCGATATGGTGTGATTATTCACGGTGTAGGGCTAGCCGACGAATATCCCAGCATCAAACACTACATGGACTTCGACAAAAAGGGCTATGACGGTGTATTCGAACCTGGGATGACGCTATGTGTTGAATCCTACATGGGTTCCATTCACGGCGGGGAAGGAGTCAAGCTGGAAGAACAGGTATTAGTCACTGAAACAGGATACGAAATGCTTACCAGTTATCCACTCGAAAATTGGTAAATTGAGAAACCAGAGACGAGAGGTTCACCAGTCGCGTTAGAAATATCGCTGAAGAACAATATCGTGTGTGAACTCGAACAGTGAATCGAGAGCCGGTCCAAGTTCGGCAATTCTGGGGTCGGTGGTTGTACCCCGGCAAAATCTCGCATAAATTTGCATAAAAATAATGCAGTGCTTAAAAGCTGTCAGCACCCGATAGTAATGAAGGTTTGACAGGTCACGCCCACTGATCTTGGCGTAGTAGTCTGCAACCGTCTCTCGATTCATCCAGCCTGGGCTTGTAGAGGTCGGCATTTGTCCAACTTTATTCAGGGCTGGCGGGTCTGTCGGTTCAGTCCAGTAGCTGAGTAGTGTGGCAAAATCAAATAGGGGGTCTCCCTGTGTACACATATCCCAATCCAGCAGTGCGATGGGCTGGGTTATGTTGTCACGGTCCAGAACTATATTGTTGAGTTTGAAATCGTTGTGAAGCAAGGTGTGCCCGGCGCTTGGAGCCGGTTGCTTTTCCAGCCAGTCAATGATCGTCGTAGCCGAGGCAGGGCTGACGCTGTTCCGATAGACATCTTCCGCAGCGACGTGATAGCGTTTCACCCACCCTCGTACTGCACGTTCAAGAAATCCTTCCGGTCGTCCAAGGTCTTGTAATTCCACACTGGCTGGTTGAACAGATTGAAATTCGACCAGCACTTCGACGATCATTTCTGACAGCCGCCATGTCAGACTGTGAAGACTCTCAGGTACATCCATTTGAATTACCGCCCCTGGGCGATATTGCATAACCAGAAAAGGCGCTCCTAAAATATTCGGGTCGTCGCAAAGCAACAAGCCTTTCGGCGCCAATGGAAACTTCCTCCAAAGCCGTGAGGTCACTCTGTACTCTCGTACCATATCGTTTGCACCAGGCGGCAGAGGACCGTGTGGCGGGCGGCGCAGTACACAGGGTTCACCATTCATCTGAATCAGGAAATTGAGGTTTCCAAAGCCACCAACAAACTGCTTTGGCTCAGGTTCAGCGGAATATTCGTGACCAAGGCTTTGGAGATATTGCTCTAGATTTAGCCAGTTTTCCGGTTGCTGGTGCTCTGGTGAAAAAAACCGGTCGGTCGTGAGTTCCATATTCATCTAAATTTAAAAGTTTGCCATTTTGCTACCCATTCCGTGTCTAGGGCAACTCTGAAATAAATCCAATGGCTGTGTGAGGTGAGTTCGAAACTGACGATATTTTACCTTTCTGACATTTCTGACCATTCTAAATCCAAAACGCTGCTGGCAATTGGGTAACCTTTTCAGAAACATCGCCTGAGTATAATTCCGTGTGATTTTGAGTTTTTCAATCACCAATCAGGAGACACTGCTATGGACCCCACTAAACCTCGTAATCCCGGAAAAGTTGAATGGTCGGGTGAAAACCCAGGCATATACTTCAAGGAAAACCCGGATGGGGACTGGACAGCACTCGGAATATTTTTCCGCGTTGTTTTATCTCCTCATGGCGCTGGCACAACAATGATCGTGCTGGAAAAGCCGGATGAAGAAGCTGGATTGCCGGATGCCAATAACATTTGTCTCACCGACAACGAAGAATTGACGAACTATCTGATTTCTGACTACATGTCGAAATTTCCGTCATTTAGGGGACGAAAAGGCCTACAGCACATGACCTATCGAAAGATTGACGAAGTAACATCACGAGGAGATCTCAGGGAGTATCGGACTGAATCAGTGATTGCCGGTGATCTTGAAGTAGTTATGTCATGGCGGGATTTGCAAGAACCCTTCGCAGCTGAGGTGGCAGCTGAAATCGGAGCCACTGGCGAGCATGACATGTACAGTGTTTTCATCGAGGCAAAGGCGGCGGAAATTTCCGTAAATGGGCACTATTTCTCGGGTCAATTAACCACCCGGAATTTTCTTGGGCGAGAAACAAGCACCGCTTTTATGGCCATTTCAGAAACCTGGTTGACTCCGGCTGGTTGATAGGGGTTTATTGCGTTGTAATCAATACGGTTTTTACTGTTCTTCATTTGGATGTCGTTTTAACAGGTTACTATTCAATGTTACTTGTGGATTGAATCTCTCGACATTATCCATTTCGTCGGGTTTCAAGTGAGAATTGATGAGTGTTCGTCAGAGTAGATTTGCTGTTCAATAGCCAATAAAAACAAAGCATTAAATCATTTATAATGTCCACTTGAAAATTCGCATCGCTGGAATCAGCGGCTCAATTTGGCGAATGCTTGAATCACTAGCAACTCG